>DATIPQ010000112.1 GCA_035471785.1 Acidobacteriota bacterium | reverse complement strand
CATCGGACCGTCGGCCGCCGACACCACCAAGACCGCTCCGTCCATCTGAGCCGCTCCCGTGATCATGTTCTTGACGTAGTCGGCGTGACCCGGGCAGTCCACGTGGGCGTAGTGGCGGTTCTCGGTCTCGTACTCCACGTGGGCCGTGGCGATCGTGATCCCCCGCTCCTTCTCCTCCGGCGCGTTGTCGATCGAATCGAAACTGCGAACCTGGATCCCCGGATTGTTCTTGGCCAATATCGTCGTGATCGCCGGCGTCAACGTCGTCTTGCCGTGGTCTACGTGACCGATCGTGCCGATGTTGACGTGCGGTTTGGTGCGTTCGAACTTCTCTTTTGCCATTATGTTCCTCGTCCAATCCTCTCAAAACCGATGAGGATACAGAGCCCACGACCAGGATTGAACTGGTGACCTCGTCCTTACCAAGGACGCGCTCTACCACTGAGCTACGTGGGCATGTTCTTTGTCAGCTTGTCAGCGCTCTGCTCTGCGGGCTGGAAAAATGGAGCGGGAGACGGGACTCGAACCCGCGACCAATAGCTTGGAAGGCTATGACTCTACCAGCTGAGTTACTCCCGCTCGCTCTACAAGAGTTGAGCCCTGGATTATCTCACGTTCTAGGCGCTCTCGCCAACCCCCGTCATTCGCTCTTAAAGTATCTGGAGGGGGTAGGATTCGAACCTACGAAGGGCAGAGCCCGACGGGTTTACAGCCCGTTGCCTTTGTCCACTCAGCCACCCCTCCACGCTAAAACCAGCAGAAGGCTGTATCTTTCCGTTCGTTGTACGCCTCGTCTGCGTTCTTTTTCCCCGCGGATTCGCGCCTCATGATCGTTTCATCCACGTATCCAAGCGCAAACCCACTCGCCACGAAAAGGCCGCAGTATACCACCGCGCCAAAACGAGTTCAAACGCTTTCTCAAAAATATCAGGGGGCCGGAGGGAGCCCGGCAGCGCTGCCCCTCAGCGTCCCTCAACGTCGGCTAAGGCGGATAAGAATAGCCGCCCTGGATGCCCAGAGGGATGCCGGCCGCCCAGTAGAGCAGCAAAAAGATCGTCCAGCTCACCAGCAAGACCACCGAAAACGGCAGCATCATGGAGAGCAGCGTGCCGATGCCGGTATTCTTCACGTAGCGCTGGCAGTAGACCACCACCAGGGGGAAATAGGGCATCAGAGGAGTGACGATGTTGGTGGTGGAATCGCCGACGCGGTAGGCGGCCTGGGTCAACTCGGGAGAGAAGCCCAACTGCATCAGCATGGGCACGAAGATGGGGCCGATCAGAGCCCACTTGGCGGAGGCCGATCCGACCACCAGATTGACCATGGCGCTCAAGCCGATGATGCCGGTGATGGTCACGGGGGCGGGCAGAGCCAATGCTTCGAGGAAGGAGGCGCCCTTGAGAGAGATCAAAGCGCCGACGTTGGAGCTGCCGAAGGCGGCGATGAACTGGGCCGCAAAAAAGGCCATAACTATATAGTAAGCCATCGAACTCATGGCCTTGCTCATGCCCTTGATGATGTCGCGATGCGATTTGACGGTCCCGGCGATGTAGCCATGAACCATGCCGGGTATGAGGAAAAAGAGAAAAATCAGGGGAACGATGGACTGCATCAGCGGGGCCGCGAAGGTCCCCAGGTTGCCCTGGGGATCGCGCAAAGGCGAATCGGCGGGATAAGAGACGACGATGAGCAAGATGATGCCGATCAGCATGGAAAGCAGTCCGGCCCACAGTCCTCGCCGTTCGGCCGCAGTGCTGGTTTCCATCTTGGGCATTTCTTCCTGGTCGCCATCCACCTCGACACTGCGCAGACGGGGTTCCACCACGCGGTCCGTCAGGTACCAGCCGAGAAGGATGACCAGGATGCTGGAAGCGGCCGTGAACCACCAGTTGCAGAGAGGGTTCACTTCCCTGACCGGATCGATGATCTGGGCCGCCGACTGGGTAAAGCCCTGCAGCAGCACGTCGATGCTGGAGGGTATGAAATTGGCGGAAAAGCCTCCCGAAACCCCCGCGAAGGCGGCTGCGATGCCGGCCAGCGGATGGCGTCCGGCCACATAGAAGATGACGCCTCCCAGAGGAATCACCAGCACGTAGCCGGCGTCCACCGCCGTGTGGGAGACGATGGCCACCAGGATGAGCATGGGCGTCAGCAGGCCGCCGGGAGTGAAGGAGAGCATCGACTTGAGGCCGGCCGTGATGAATCCGGTGTGCTCGGCCACTCCCACGCCCAACATGGCCAGCAACACCACGCCAAGGGGCGCAAATCCCGTAAAGGTGGTGACCATGTTGGCGAGAAAAGTGGACAGAGCGGGACCGGTCAACTGGTTCTGCACCTGGAGCGGCTGTCCGGTACGCGGATCGATCTCGGTAAAGGCCACTCCCGCCAACAGCCAGGAAAGAATCCAGGTGATGATGAGGGCCAGCAGGAAGAGCACCGACGGATCAGGCAGCTTGTTGCCCAAGACCTCGACAGTGTCCAGAAAACGGCTCATCAGCCCGGAGGGGGGCTGTTCGGTGGGCTTCGTCTGGTTTTTTGGCATGAATGCCGGATGATAGCAGCCCGCTCCGTTCTAGGAAAGAAAGCCGGCACTGCGCGGTCTAATCTTCGTGGGAATCGCCCGGCCGCTGACCCATCTCCCGGTCGAGTAGAAAAAGGCCTCCCGGAGCGCCGTCGATAAGCTTGAGTTTCTGAATGATGGTCTTGACGGTGGCCACTTCTTCGACTTGTTCGTTGACGAACCATTGCATGAAGGAGTGGGTGGCGTGGTCGGCCTCCTTGATGGCCAAGTCGACGATTTTGTCGATCTTCCTGGAGATGGAAACCTCCTGCTCGTAGGCCGCCTTGTAAACGGCGCCTACCCCGTCCCATTGAGAGGGCGGCGCGGCGATTTCGCCCAGCACCACGCGCCCGTCCCGCTCATGAATGTAATCGTAAATCTTCATGGCGTGGCTCATCTCTTCATCCGCTTGCTCGCGCATCCAATGAGCGAAGCCCAGAAGATCGACCGATTCCATGTAGGAGGCCATGGAGAGGTAGACGTAGAACGATTCCAGTTCGGCGTTGACCTGTTTGTTCAGCTCTTTTTCCATCTTATCTGAAAGCATCTGTTCTTATTCCCTTCCGCTGCGGAGGCTTTGTTGACTTGCCAATACCCTATACATTGTCCGTCAGCCTGGGGCCTCAGTCAATGGGAGGCAGCCGGCTCTGCAACCGTCGGACCCGCTCATAGGAAGCGCGGACGCGCCGGGGCGAAATTTTTCCTTGCTGCACCAGTTGGCGCAGGGCGGCGTGGGCTTTGGGGGCGATTTCAGGATCGTAGCCGGCGGGGCTGTTGTTGGAGAAGACCAGGATATCGACGCCCGCCTCAACCGCTCTCAGCACCGTCTCCCCAAGCTCGTAGCGCTGGGCGATGGCGCCCATCTGCAAGTCGTCGGAGACCACCGCTCCCTCGAATCCCAGGCGCTGGCGCAGAATCCCTTCGATCACCTGAGGCGAGAGTGTGGCCGGCAATTCTTCGTCCCACTGAGAATGGTAGAGGTGAGCCGTCATCACCATGTCGGGCAGTCCTTCTTCGATGAGGCGTGCAAAGGGGATCAATTCGACGGGCTGCCAGTAGGGAGTGACGTCGGGCAGGCCAAGGTGGGAGTCCTGGCGCGACGAGCCGTGTCCCGGGAAGTGCTTGACGGCGGCCAGCAAGCTCTGGCGGTGAAATTCGTCGATCGTCCAGCGAGCGTGGCGGACCACCACCTCCGGATCCTCCGAATAGCTGCGCTGGTAGGCGCCGATGATGGGATTCTGCGGATGCAGGTTGAGGTCGAGGACGGGAGCGAAATTGACGTTGACGCCCAAGTCGCGAAGCAGTTGGGCCACCTCGCGGGCTTGTCGCCGGGTGCGCTGCTGGTCGTCGAGACGACCTAGAGCTTGTTGGGAGAGCGTCTCGGGGAATCCGTGGCGCGGCTTGAGGCGGGCCACCCGTCCTCCCTCCTGGTCGATGGCGATGAGCAGGGGATGGGCGGCCGCCGCCTGCAGGGTGCGGGTCAATTGGCGCACCTGTTGGGCGTCCTCGATGTTGCGCAAGGGCCTGCCCGAGGGGACGTCGTAGTCGAAGAGGACCGTGCCCCCAAGGTGCAGGCTGCCGATCTGCCGCAAGAACGGATCGTCGTCTTCAAGGCGGGTGCCGCGAAAGCCCACCATCAGCATGTGCCCGATCCACTCGTCGAGCTGCGGGGGCAAGTCTGGGGCGGCTTGGGGTTGGCCGGACGCGCCCTCCTCCTGCCGGGGAGTCGCCGTGCACGCCATCAGCGCGAGGAAAATCAGGGAAACAAACTTGCGGCCCTTCATCCCAAACCTCCCGAGAGTTTGGCGGCCTGAGGCGAGCGTTGCAAGCGGAACATGGCCCAGGCTCCCAAGGCGGGGCCCAGGGCCAGGGCGGCGAAGGCCAGGGGCCAGCCGGCATACGCCTTCAGCGCCGGCACCATGCGGATGCTGGCCATGGTCAATAGGAATCCCATGCAGGTCTGGGTGGTCAGCAGGGTACCCATGTAGCGGGCGTCCCCCAACTCGCTGACGGCTCCCGAGAACTGGGCCGAATCGGGAATGACGGCCAGCCCCCAAACCACGGCCAAGGCTGTGGCGGCCCAGGGAGAGACGAGCCCGGCCCATCCCACGGCCAGGGCGCAGGCACCGCTCACGCTCATGCAGAGGATGGTGGTGCGCGTCCGCCCCCAGCGGTCGGCCAGCCGCCCCGCGGCCACGCACAGCGGCCCGCCGCAGGCGATGATGAGGAAGGCCGCCAGCGAAGCTCGGCGCTGCGCCTGATGAGAGGAACCGTAGAGTTCGGCCAGGTAGACGGGGACCCAGGTCCACATGGCGTAGAGTTCCCACATGTGACCCAGATAGCCCAGGTTGGCCAGACGCAGGGCGGGGTCGCGCAACGACTCTCCCATCTGACGCCAGCGAAAGGGGGCGGCGGGCAGACCGAAGGGCCCCCGCCGTCCGAAGCGCAGCACCAGCAGTCCGCCCAGGGCCGAGAGCCCAGAAGCGGTGTAGAGGACTCGGGGCCATTCGTCGATGCCACCCAATGAGCGGATCAGATGGGGGGAAGCCGAGCCCACGGTCAGCGCTCCCACCACCAGACCCAAGACCAGACCTCGGTCGCGGCGCGTCCAGGTGGCCATGATCTTCATGCCCACGGGATAGACCAAAGCCAGGCAGAATCCGGTGGCGAAGCGAAGAGGGACGGCCCACAGCCAGGAGGGCCACAGCGGAATGGCGGCATTGAAGGCGGCTCCGGCAAAGGCTCCCAGGGCAAACAGGTAGCGGGGAGCCCATCGGTCGGGAGCATTGAGCAGGGCGCTGGCTAAGGCCCCGGCAACGAAGCCGATCTGTACGGCCATGGTCAGCCAGGCCGCCGAAGCGCTGTCCAACGACCAGCGCCGCATCAGCGTGGGAGTGACGGCGGAGGCGGAAAACCACAGGCCCATGGAAAGAAGCACGGCCAAGGTCAGGAAGCCCACCGCCGTCCACTTGTGAGAGGCGCTGTAGCCTTGGGGGAGCCGCTCAGTGATCATTGGAGCCGCGCGGCCGAGGAGCTTGTGGCGGTTCAGCCGCTGAAAAGAAAACCAACACCACCAGGTCTTCAGCAATGGAGTGAAAATGATGGTCGGCTCCCGCCCGCACGTAGAGCACAGAGCCCGGAGAGACGGGAATATCGTCCTCCCCGACGCGCAGGACGGCTTGCCCCTGAGCTACGTAATAGACTTCGTCCTTCTCATGAGGGCTCTGGCCGTCGTCCGAACCTGCCGGCAGCCGGTAGACGCCCATGCTGAGGGTCGGCTGGGTCAAGAAGGGGTGCCAGGGGCTGCCCGTGCGGGCAGCATCCTCCATCAGGCCTTTCCACTCGAAGGCCTGCCAGCCTTCACCTCGAGATGACGCCTTTTCCTGCTGGCTTTGATTCCCTTGCCCCATGGCCCACTGCATCATTAAGGCAAGCGCCACAATGCAAATCCATCTGCGCTTCGTCATGAGTCCCCTTTCTTCGATTCCTGGTGCTGCCGGTCATAAGTCCTGAGCCAGGCCGTCGTTTTTTGTCCCTGCAAGGGACAGATTCGCCAGCCCCAGGGTCAGCCCCGGCGAGCGCAAGCGAGACGGCGGCGCCACCCTGGGTTTCAGACGGCCAATGTGCCAACGCTGAATGGCCAACAAGTTCACACACGAATCAAGTCTCAGTGACCGCGGTGAGGGCCAATGCTCTCGGCGGTATAAGGCTGCTCGTTAGTGGTCCGCCCCGCCGATTCGCCATTCTAACGCGCCTTGACTTCGAAGTCGCCCACCTTCTGGCGGCCGGAGCGGGCTCGGCTCACCAAGTAGAGCGGATAGTTTCCGGCCCTGCCGAGCAGCGACGAAACTTCCTCGGGGCTGATGGAAGCGGTGATCACTTTTGCGTTGACGGTGGTGCGCAGCGGATGGTTCCCCAGGTAGACCCTGAGGGCGCTCTCGGTGCGGTCGGCCTCGACATCGATCCAAAAGGCCGAAGCGCCGGAAGGCTGGGGGTTGAAGGGTTGGCCCAGGACGGTGCTCTGCGGTCCCCAGGCCGCGACTTCTTTCAGGCGCATCTCAGGCAAGGACGAAACCTCGAGCGGGCCCTCCACCGCATTGGCCGGCGAGTCGGCGGCGCCCTCCAGGACCTGGAATTCGCCGATGGTCTGCTGCAGTTGGCGCTGGGGATCGGCGGCCACGACGGCATGGCGGCCCGGGTTCCTGACGATGGATGCCGCGTCCTCGGGCGCAAGCGACGCCGTTACCAGATCTGGATGGATCGTCACTTTCATTTCGCGGCGTCCCAAGAAGATCTTGAGCGAAGGGGGAGCTCCGGCAATATGGAACCAAAAGGCCGAGCCGCCGTCCGGTTGCTGATTGAAAGACTCTCCTCGAGGGGTGGTCCGGGGACCCCATTCCCCCACCTCGTAGAGATCAGCCTCAGGAAAGGCCAGTACGGGCTTGGCGACATCGCTGATGAGCCCCTGGCCCCGAGCCACGACGCGCATGGCGGCCAAGCGGCACTCGGTCTGGGAAAGGTACCAGCCATTGAGGCGGCAGATTCCGTCGGCGCGCTGGAAGTCCTGGCTGATGGCGGCACTGAGAGCCTGGCGCAGGGCCTGTTGGTCAGGCAGGCCGGTCATTTCAGTCCACCAGCCGGCCAAGTCCAGGCGTTGCAGGAGAAGTTGTGAGAGGACGTCCAAATCGGCCTGAGAAGGATTCTCCTGCAAATAGGCGCTGCCCACCTCGGCCTGCAGGTCGACCTCCTGCAGCAAAGCCAACAGCCGGTCTCGGAAGCGGTTGCGCAACCGCTCCGGGCGTCCGATCCAGTCAACGCTGACGCGTCCCAGGGCGAATCCGCCGGCCGCCGAGACGGCCGCAATGAATCGGCGGCGGGTCCAGATGCGTTCAGCCATCCTTCTTCTCCGGCTTGAGGCGGTCTCTCAGATGCTCGGCCAAGCGTACCGCCAGGGCCACGATGGTCAGGGTGGGATTGGCGAAGCCGAAAGTGGGGAAAACGGAACTTCCGGCCAGGTAAAGATTCTCCAAGGAGTGGACGCGGCAGTTGGCGTCCACGACTCCGCGGGTGGGGTCCTCCGACATGCGGGTCGTGCCCAGTTGATGAGCCTGATAAGTCATGCTGGCTTGGCGGGCGCCCTTAGGATTGAGGAAAGCCCGCCGCATGCGGCCCACCCCGGCGGCACCGATGCGCCGTGCCAGGATCTCGGAAATCCGGTCCAAGCTCTCGAATTCCGCCTCGTTGAGCTTCCAGTCCAACTGCACCCGGCGCAAACCGTACTGATCGCGCTCCTCGATCAAGGTGACCCGGCTGTCCGGATTGGGCGTGGGCTCGAAGCGGGCCACCATGTGATAGAAGCCCATCTTGGAACTCCCCTTCCAGTCGGCGAACAAGGTCTGATCGTGCAGGTAATCGCTCGACAAGAACTGTTCTCCCCGGCTGGAAAGAAAGGCCACTCCGAAGTTGACCAATCCCTGGCTGCGCAGAATCTGAGGCGACAGCGAGAGATGAGGCAGAAGCTGCAGACCGTCGTGACGGTACATGACGTAAGGAGCTTTCCAGGAGGTCAGGACCTGCCCCAGCGTCCGTCCCAGATGGTCGGCGAAACAACGGCCCACGAATCCGCTTTCATTTCCCAACCCTTGTGGATCCCGGCTGTCCGAGGCCAGGAGCAGGCGGGCGTTCTCTATGCCCCCTAGCGCCAGCACCACGGTTGTGGCCTTGACGAAGAACTCTTTCTCTTGGCTGCGCAGCCTAAGACGCTCGACACGCTTTCCATTCCGCTCGATCTCGACCAGCGTGGAGTCGATAAAGCAAGTCACGTCGGCCGCCTTCTCGATGTCGGGGCGGTAGCGCTGGCCGAAACGGGTGGGCGGACTGAAGCGAAAATTCTTGGCCGCCAGGTCCTGATCGTAGTGGTGGAAGAATTCGGTTTCGGGCCGGCCTGTTTCGCCTAAGTCCTGCAAATCGAAGAGAGGGGGGTCGATCTCGCATAGCCGGCAGGCCTCCCGGTAGGCAGGGTCCAGGTCCTGGCGGGTCAGAGGCCACCCGCTCAGATCGGAGTGGGAGCGCCTTTCAAAATCGATGGGATCGAGAGGGCGGCACCATCCTCCCCAGTGATTGGTGGTGCCTCCGAAGTATCGCAGGCGCGTGCCGATCAGGGAGTACTCGCGCCCCACGTTGCGCCCATGAAAAGGATGCTGATCGCTGAAGGGCGGCGGATTGAGCCCGCCTCCCTCGAGCAGCGCGATCTTGAGCCCGCTTCCCTCCAGTTGCAGCGCCATGGAGATGCCCGCGGCGCCGGCTCCCGCGATGCACAGGTCGAACTCCAGCAATTGCCCTTCCTGGATAGATTGGGGAGTGTCGATCATTGAGGTTCAGGCGTCAGTCGATGAATCCGAAGGACACTGAGAGCGTGTCAAGCCGCGCGCCGGAATTATAGCACCCTCTCCTCCCGCCAGGCACTCACAAGAGCGCGCAAGCGCGCTGGAAAGCCGGACTTTCGGCAGCCCGGGCCAGCCTTCGTGCCGCTTCCGACAACTCACGGGGCGAAGACACGGAAAGGAGTATTTGCAGATCACCGCCTTCGAAATTGGGAGGCTCCTGGAGGCGGATGGAAGAGGGTAAATCCAGCTCGTCCAGCAGGGAGCGAAAGCTGTGCCGGTGCCGGTAAAGAGAGGGATAGCGCAGTCTGCGCAGCTCTTCCAGCAAGGCTGCGAAACGGTCGGGACCGGTCCGTCCCCGGGCTTCCACTGCGGCCAGTCCGCTTTCCCGCCAGAAACGGCGGGCTGAATCCTCTCCAGAGGCCGCCAGCAGTTCGTCCAGCAGTTCGAAAAACTCCCTCTGCTTGTTGCGGCCGAGACGGTAGCGCTCGATGCGGGAAAGAACCAGGTCCTGCAACTGGCGGGGCCTCTTGTAAAGGCGCAGGGCCAGTTCGGCCTCCAGCCCCTGATGAATGGCCCGCTGCAAACGCTCGTCAAGAGCCGAAATCTGCAACAGCCTGCTCAGGGTGCGCCGGTCGCCGCGGCGTCCCAAGCGGGGAAGCACCTCATCTGTGAGACGCTTCTCGGAGTAGTCGAAGCGGTTGCGCAAGATGCCCGCGGCGGCAGCCGCCTCCAGCACACTCAAGCCACGAGAAGTGCGGTTGGCCTCCAGGGCAGTCCAAAAGAGAAACTCGTCATCTCCCTTGACGAGACGCGCGGGCATGTGCTGCAAGCGGGCCCGCCGAGCCGCTTCCAAACGGCGGAAGCCATGCACGATCTGGAAACGTTTACCCCTATCCTGCCGCACCTCGACGGGAGTGAGAATGCCGAACCGGCGGACCGATTCCTCAAGTTCCTCATCGACCTGCCATGGATGGCTTATGGCCAGGCTGCGATCGGCCGCATCGATGTCCCTTAGATCAATTTCCATGCTTTCAGCCCATTGTCTTCCCATTTTTGCACCCTGATGGAGGGTTTACGGTTCACAGGATTACTGTGGGTCCTGATCCACTCGCCAGGTCTCAGTGTAGCCGAACTTCGGCGAACTTTTTGCAGTGATTTGCCGTCTAATTGCATAGATCTTCTTGATAACTGCTGGTTCCATGCTGCTTTAACCAGCGACTCAAAAGTTCGTTGTTTTTTCGTTGACATGCTATGACGCCTGTGGTAGCTTCTCGCTAACCTGTAGTAGATAGACGGCTGTCGGGGGACGTCTCAATTACCAACAACTAGTGCGCGGAAAGGCTTCGGCCTTTTTGCTAACGCGCCGAGGTTTTCAACCTCTTCGCCAAGGAGTTTGCTGGTTATGAGTGGACAACCCATCAAGATCTACGAGCCTCAAGGTCGAAAGCCCAAGCTGAGCCGATTCAAGGAAACCCGAGGCACCTTTCCTCCAGCCGCCCGCTTCCAGGTCAAGACGCCCAAGGGCTCGCAGAGCGTGAAGCTGATTTTCAATTGTCAGGCCGTCGACACTCACGGGCTCGGCACCGACTACCGCTCGGCTGATCTCTTTTGGTCAGAGGACACCCGCGAGATCGTCCTCGAACTCTTCCCATCGCCTCATCGCGGACAGCGCCGCATCACCCATATCAAATCACACAGTTGTTCGGTCATCTCCATTACCAAGTTTCTCTCGGCTTTCGACATCCCGCTCTCCTACCATCGGCGCTACAGCGTCAAGGGGGATCAAGAGGGCCAGTATCTCTATATTGATATGGCGGATTCGACTCCGGTCTCGCGCAACAAGTACAAGAAAGAAGAATAGGTCTTCAGGCCAGAGTGGCACGGCGTAAATGGTGCGCGGTCCGGCCCAGCAGGTCTCCGGCGTCTCCTTCCAGACGCAGGTCTGCCAGGCTGTCATGGGCGGTCGGCCCCTTGTTGACAATGGCGTAGTAGGCTCCGCGGTTCTTGGCCAGCCGGGGGACGGAGGCCGCCGGTTCCACTTCCAGGGTGGAACCCACCGAAATCACCAGGTCGCATTGTTGGGCAGCTCGAAACGCGGCTTCCAGCTTGTCCTCCGGCATCGGCTGGCCGAAAGAGACGGTGGCTGACTTGAGAAAGCCCCCGCACTCGCAGACAGGCGGCTGGCGCGTCTTTTCGAATTCGTCGTAGAAGGGATCGGGTTGCAGAGTCTTGGCGCAACTGCAGCACTCGACCAGGCGCCCCGTTCCGTGAATTTCGACGACCTTGGAGTCATCGTGCCCGGCCAGTTGATGGAGCCCGTCGATATTCTGAGTCACCAGCATCTGCAGACATCCCATCTCGTCGAATTCCATCAAGGCCTTATGCCCGGCATTGGGCTTGGCGCCGCCGTATTCCTTGTGGCTGCGCAGCTTCATTTCCCAATGGCGGACTCGGGCCTCGTGTGAAGACAGGAACTCATCGTAGTAAACCGGCTTCATTTCCTTCCAAATGCCTTTGGGTCCGCGGAAGTCGGGAATCCCGGAAGCGGTGGAGATCCCGGCGCCCGTGAAGACCAGCGTGTAGCGGGCGTCGCGGAGGCGCTCGGCCAGGCGGGCGGTGTCGCTCATGGTCTTTCTCGCGTGGAGGAGGTCATTGGCCGCCGTCCTCTTGGGAGCGGCTGAGGCGCAGGGCTTGACCCGGATAGATTACCGAAGCGCGGGTGAGCTTGTTCCAGCGCAGCAGGTCCTCCAGCGCAATCCGATAGAGCCGGGCGATGCGGTAGAGGGTATCGCCCCGGCTGACAACGTGCTCTCCGCTGGAGGGAACGGATCGCGGGTTCACGGGGGCGGCCTTCTGGTTGACCGGGATGAGAAGGTTCTGGTTGAGACTGATTCGGTGCACGTTAGGGATGTCGTTGAGTTGGGCGATGGCGCGGACCGAGGTGCCGTAGCGGCGCGCGATCTGGCCCAGCGTTTCACCTTGGCGCACTCGATGACGGGCGAATCGAGTGCGTTCTTCGGGAGGCAGTTCCGCCAGTTTTTCATCCAGACCGTCTCCCCAGCCCGCGGGCACCTTCAGTTGATAGCCCTCCATCTGGAAGGGCGTGACGCCGCGGCGCAGTTCAGGATTGAGGTCGGCCAGCTCCTGCCCCGTCATGCCGATCAGGCTGGCCGCCTTGCCCAGGTCGACTTGGTGAGGCACTGGAACCTTCTCGAGGTTGAGGGGAGGATCTTCTTCCACCTCGAAGCCGAAGCGCTGCGGGTTGTTGAAAACGATGATGGTGGACAGAATCAACGGCACAAAGTTGCGGGTCTGGCGGGGCAAGAGGCGTTTTCGCGAGATCTCCCAAAAGTCCATTTGGCCGTGGCGCTTGAGGATGCGCTCCAGCCGTCCGGGTCCGCCGTTGTAGGCCGCCAGCACCAGGTACCAGTCGCCGAATTTGTCGTAGAGCTGACGCAGGTAACGGGCCGCCGCGTAGGTCGATTTTTCGACGTCCGAGCGCTCGTCGATCCACCAGTCGACCCGCATCCCGAAATCGCGGGCAGTCGGAGACATGAACTGCCACAGTCCGCGGGCGTGGGCTCGCGAGTAGGCGCGCGGATTGAAGAGGCTCTCGACGTAGGACATGTAAATGAGGTCCTTGGGCACCCCGGCCTCCTCGAAAGCCTTCTCGAAAAGGGGACGGAAACGCCCGACGCGGCGCAAGCCGGTCTCGACGCTCTTTCGCGAACGCTCGGTGTGAAACTCGAGAGCCTTGAGGACGGCGTCGTTGAGCACCACGGGAAGATCGAAGCGGGCATCCAGCAGTTCTTCGTGCACCAGGTCGCGCAGATCAGGATCGATCTCGATGGTGTAGAGGTTGACGTCATCGGCCTCTTCCAGGGGAGTGGTTTCCTGCGGGACAGGGACCGATTCGTCCCCTGCGGAATAGTCGTCCCTGGCGGCGGCCCGGCTCAACTGCAAGTCCTGAAAGCGGCGCAGCAGCTCGTTGTAGGTCCGTTCCACCTGGGGATGGGAGGGGAAATCAAAGGGCGATTTGCGCAGGTCGTTGAGTAGACTCTCGAAAATCCGCTCCCCTTCATCGGCCCGCCCTTGGCGGTAGAGGACCTGAGCCCGTCGGGCACGGCTTCGGGACTCTTTGAGCAGGCTCATCCATCGTTGACGGTGGAGCCGCTCGGCTTCCTTTCCGGCCTCCTGCTCGGATTGATCGGCGGTGGGTCCCCTTTCGACCTGGCCGTCATCCCGTTGAGCCGAAACCGGGGGCTGATCGGGAGTCTTCTTGGAGCACCCGGCGATCAACAGGAGAGCGGTCGCCAGGGCCAGCCGCAACATGGATTCCAACGTGAAGCGCATGAACAGATACCTCGTCTTTGGCTTGCAAAGGGCTTGCTCAATATAACATGCGTCGAGAGCGCTTTTGGAAGACAAATATCATCCCTGCCAGGGCACTCCAGCCCGCTGGCTCCCTTCAGGGTTCGTCCAGGAAGACCCCTTTCTTGCGCAGACGCTTAAAGAGAGTACGGCGGAAAGAAGCGTCTTCCAGCACCAGCATGGTGGGGTTGATCAGGCTTACCTTCTTCCCGCCTGCCGAGAGGACGCGGGCCGCCGTGTCGGGATCGGGACACTCGATGAGCAGCCTCTTGCGGGCCGTCACCCGGCGGCACTGCCCGGCCCAGCCTTTGATTTCGGTACGGACGTTGGAGGGCAAGGGAGCGGCGCAAGCTTTCTCGAGGGACTCCACGATGGCCGCTCCCGCCATTCCCGAGCCCACCGCTTCCTGCACCCGTTGAGGGGTGATTTTGAAGAGTACGCCTACCTGGTCCTTGCCCACCCGTTCGGCGAAACGGCCGATCTCGGCCTCGGCCAGCGGGGACGGGGACATGAAGACCACCTCGAAGTTGGGCTGCACCATGATATGTCCTTCTTGGCCGGGTCCCTCGCCGTCCGGCTGCGGACGGTCCCCCAGAAAACGCCGGCCGGCCTGGCTGAGGGCGAAACATAGCCGGTCGTCCTGATGGCGTCCCGCCCGTGCGCAGCCCAGCGGAAAAAGGCGGGTGTGAAGAAACTCCAGCAGCAGATTCGACCAGACTTGCTCGAGCTTCTCGGCATTGGGCCGGTAGAAATGCTTCCAGCCCAGAGAGAGGTTGAAGGTCTCGCCGCGGCGGCGCAGGTGCAGAAGCGGGTTGGATTCGACCGACTGATAGCGGGCGAATTCCTGACAGTCGTAAAAACGGTCGTCCTGCAGGGAAAGAAAGCAGCGGCAGACGGCTTTTTTGAGGTCGGGAGGAGGATTGACGCCGCGCAGCTCGATGTCCCAAGGCAGGAAGGCGCGCTTGTGGAAGCGGCGGCGGGGGCCTTGCCTGATCTGGTCCAAGAGCTGGCTGAGCCGTTGCTGGGCGGTTGCGGCCAGCCAAGCGGCCCCTTTTTCGGTGGCTTTCAGCCTCTCGCCGTCTTGCTCTCGGTAGAGTTCAAGGTATTCCATCTGGCGCAGGTAGAGGAGTGCCTCCTCGACTCTCTTGGAGGGGGCGCAACTCAGTTTGGATTCGAGCCAGTCGGGAAGGCGGGAAAAGGTGTCCTCCAGGCGCCGCGAATCGCGGGCATAGAGGGAGCCGTCGGAAGTCTTGAGGCGAAGAGGACTGCTGGAGGCGGCCACCAGGGTCTTGGTCATGTCCTCCATGAGGAAGGCCGAGAAGTGCTGATCGCTGACCTCGACCGCCCGGGGCGCCTGGGGACGCGGCGCGCGCAGGCGGTGCAGGGCCCGCGGCCACAGACCGATCCGGGGGCTGAGCGTCCTCTCGTCCATGCCCGGATAGAGCAGCAGATAACGAAGTCCGGCAGGAATCAGCATGTGCAGATGGAGGGTCTCGAAATGGCCGCCAAGTTGGGCCATTTCCTGCGGCTCTCCCGCGCTGATGAGAAGGCGGATGAGCCTTTGCATCTCGCGCAGGTTCTTGGGGGTGATCAGGAAGGGCCGCTCGTCGGAATTGAGATGGCGGCGCTCGAAGTCTTCCGCTTCTTTCAGTTCCAGAAAGGACTCGATCCACTCCTCGCCCGAGACCTGTTCGAAGAGCGCCTCGCGGGCTTGGTTTCCACGTACGGGATGCGTGTCGATGAGGGTGGCCTGGTGACGGGCCGGGAAGTGGCGGTCGAGGTATTGGCCGAAGGAAGAGGACGATGGCGTGCCCAGCAGGTCCTGCCGGCAGAGGGTCTGCATCAGTTTGCGGTAGCGGGTTTGCTGAGGCGGGATGCGCAGTGACTGGCGGTCCGGCCGAGAGGAGAGAAAACCTGCCTCGAGCAATTCGTCCAGGCTGCCTTGGAAGTGGGCGCGGGCCAGGTCGGAGGGGTCCCCCGAG
Source organism: Acidobacteriota bacterium (assembly GCA_035471785.1). Lineage (NCBI taxonomy): Bacteria > Pseudomonadati > Acidobacteriota > Acidobacteriota bacterium. Next base: position 11,009 of record DATIPQ010000112.1, on the reverse strand, counting down.
GCCTCCAGATAGGTCTTGCGGGCCTCCAGGCTGAGCCTGTTCCAGTGGGGCAAGCGGGCGAAGAAGCGCTCCCAGGGAAAAGCGTAAAGCTTCATGAGGGCCGGCCTTGGGTTGAGAGCGCCCGGGGCTGGAGGTCGTCCGACAAGTCCTCGATGCGGTACTGGTATCCCTGCTCGCAGAGAAAGAGCTGGCGCTTGAGGGCGAAGCTTTGCTCGATGGTATCGCGCGATACCAGCGAATAAAAATGAGCCTGGTTGGCGCCTGGCTTCGGACGCAATACGCGTCCCAAACGCTGGGCCTCTTCCTGGCGCGAGCCGAAGGTGCCGGAGATCTGAATGGCCACCGCAGCGTCGGGCAGATCGACCGAGAAGTTGGCGATCTTCGAGACGGCCAGGGCCTTAAGGCGTCCGCTCTTGAAGTTCCGGTAGTACTGGTCGCGGCGGGACTGGGGCGTGGCTCCCGTGAGGACGGGGATGTCCAGGTCTTCGCCCAGGCTGCGCAACTGGTCGACGTAGGTGCCGATGATCAGGGTGGGCTGGCCTTCGTGGCGGCGCATGATGCGCCGCACCAGGGGAAGCTTGCGGGGATTCTCGGCCGCCACCCGGGCCTTGGCGCGCGGATCGGCCATGGCGTATTTCATGCGCTCGCCGGGCGGCAGGGGGACGCGCAATTCGCAGCAGGCCGCCGCCGCGATCCAGCCCTGGGCTTCAAGCTCGCGCCAGGGGACGTCGGCTTTCTTGGGTCCGATCAGCGCAAAGACATCGTCTTCGCGTCCGTCCTCGCGCACTAGCGTGGCCGTCAGTCCCAGGCGGCGGCGGGCTTGCAGCGAGGCGGTGACCTGAAAGACGGGCGCCGGCAGCAGGTGGACCTCGTCATAGATGATGAGTCCCCAGTTGCGGCGGTCGAAGAGGCCCAGGTGGAGGAAGTCCTGGTCTTCACCGGGCCGCCGATAGGTCATGATGTTGTAGGTGGCGACCGTGATGGGCCGCACCTCTTTATTGTGTCCCGAGTACTCCCCGATCTGGTGTTCCTGCAGGGTGGTCTTGTCGAGGATTTCCTCCATCCACTGGCGTGAGGCGGTGATTCCCGTGGTGAGGATGAGTGTCGAGCATTGCAGCTCGGCCATCACTCCCATGGCCACGATGGTCTTGCCGGCGCCGCAAGGCAGCACTACAACGCCCGAGCCGCCCTCCACCCGTCCGCCGGCGTGAAAGGCGCGCGCCGCCCGCTGCTGGTAATCGCGCAAGCTGAAGGGCCGCCCCTGCAAGGTGTGCTCGCGCAGGCGCAGGCGAAGTTCGTCGCCGCGCAGGTATCCGGCCAGATCCTGAGCGGGGAAACCGGCTTTGACCAGGGCCTGCTTGAGGCGTCCGCGAAGGGCCGGGTCGACGCTGAAGGAGAGCGGCGTCAGGCGTTGGCCCAGCAAAGGACCGGCCAGGCGGTGACGGCTGATCTCCTCGGCCAGGGCAGGCTCGTCGGCCCACAACAGCAGATCGCCCTCCGAGCGCCGCAGCTTGAGGCGTCCGAAGCGGGAGGCGTACTCGGAGACTTCGTGCAGCACATGGTCGGGAACCGGATACTTGGCGAATTCCCGCAGCGTATCGGCGATCCACCGGGGCGAGATTTCGGCGGCGCAGGCGTTCCAGATGGAAAGCGGCGTGATGCGGTAGGTGTGCACGTGCTCCGGGGACTTGACCAGTTCGGCAAAGGCCTGCAAGCGGTCGCGCACTTCGCCGTAACGGGGCGAGGCCACCTCCACGAGGATGGTGTGATCGCCCTGCACGATAAGCGGATTCTCCGGCGCGTACTGGCTCATAGACCGACTCTTAATATTATAGGGCGGCCCTGTCGATGGCAGTGTGGAGGGAGGGCGGCCACTTTGTCCCAGGAAGCACTTGCGTCTGCTGCGGCCTTGGTGTAGTTTCTCCTGCAACCGGTCTTCAAAGCGCCAAAAACGGGCGGCTGACAGGCCTCTCAGCGGCGGTGCCCGCAAGGCATTGAGGACTCCTTCCGGCGAGAGCGCCGGGCGGATGAGATCTGAAACGGCACTCTCGAGGATGTAGACCTTATGGCCCAGGCAGTCATGGACATCGATCCGGTTGAAAAACGGCCTGATCTGATCGAAGGCAAACCGTCCTTCGGCGAGATCACCGAATCGGTGGCCAGCCCCCTGGAGTGGAAGCCTTCGCTGGGATGGTACCTGACGCTGGCCGTCTCCATGAGCCTGTTGGGCGTCTTCGGAATCTCCATCGCCTGGTTGATGTGGGAGGGCATCGGAATCTGGGGCAACAACGTCCCGGTAGCCTGGGGATGGCCCATCGTCAACTTCGTCTTCTGGGTCGGAATCGGCCACGCCGGCACCCTGATCTCAGCCGTCCTCTTTCTCTTTCGCCAGCGCTGGCGGACTTCCATCAACCGGGCCGCAGAAGCCATGACGCTTTTCGCCGTCATCTGCGCGCTGGTGTTCCCGGGAATCCACACGGGCCGCCCCTGGGTGGCCTACTGGATGCTGCCCTTACCCAATCAAATGGACATGTGGCCCCAGTTCCGCAGCCCCCTCATGTGGGACGTCTTTGCGGTCTCCATCTACTTCACGGTGTCGGCCATCTTCTGGTATTTGGGACTGGTGCCCGATCTGGCCACCGTGCGCGACCGGGCCAAGGCCGGCATCCGCAAGCTGACTTTCGGATTCTTGGCTCTGGGCTGGCGCGGCTCTCACCGCCAATGGCTGCATTACGAACGGGCCTATTTGCTGCTGGCCGGACTGGCCACACCGCTGGTGCTGTCGGTCCACTCGGTGGTCTCGTTCGACTTCGCCACCTCCCAGCTTCCCGGCTGGCATACCACCATCTTTCCGCCCTACTTCGTGGCCGGAGCCATTTTTTCGGGCATGGCCATGGTGATGACGCTGATGCTGATTTGCCGGGTGGTCTTCAAAATGGAGCACATCATCAACATGCTCCATTTCGACCGCATGGCCAAGCTCATCCTGCTCACCGGCACCCTGGTGGGATACGCCTACGCAACCGAGTTCTTCATCGCCTGGTATTCGGGCAACACCTACGAGCAGTTCGCCTTCATCAACCGCGCCTTCGGGCCCTATGCCTGGGCCTACTGGATCATGGTGAGCTGCAACGTGCTTTCGCCCCAGGTGTTCTGGTTCAAGAAGGCCCGCACCAACATCGTCATCCTCTTCATCGTCTCCATCCTGGTCAACATCGGGATGTGGTTCGAGCGCTTCGTCATCGTGGTCACTTCGCTGCACCGCGACTTCCTGCCCGCAAGCTGGGATTACTTCACTCCCACCTGGTGGGACATCGCCACCCTGGCCGGAAGCTTCGGGCTTTTCTTCACGCTCTTCACCCTCTTCGTCCGCTTCTTGCCCATGGTGGCCATCGCCGAGGTCAAAGGCGTGCTGCCGCAGGCTCATGCCCATGACGAACCCGAGGCCGAGGACCGCAGCGGCCAGGAGTTGCAGCGGGCGGCCGCCCAGGAGGGAGCCGACCCGGAGGGCGAGGGATCGTGGGGGCTGGTGGCTGAGTTCGCCGATCCTTCGGCTCTCAAGAGCGCCTGCGCCAAGGTCCGCGAGGCCGGCTATAAGGTATGGGACGCTCACACGCCCTTCCCCGTCCACGGGCTGGAGCGCGCCATGGGATTGCGCCGTTCGCTGGTGCCCTACGCCGTGCTGGTGTTGGGCCTTGGAGGAGCGGCCGCAGGCATGCTGCTGCAATGGTGGGTCAGCGTAGAGGCTTATCCGCTGGTTATTTCGGGCAAGCCGTTTTTCAGTTGGCCGGCATTCGTCCCCATCATGTTCGAATGCGGGGTGTTGGGCGGAGCCTTGGGCGCCATCCTGGGATTCCTGCACTTCTCGCGCCTGCCCCGTCACAACCATGCACTCTTTGAATCAGAGCGCTTTGAAGGGGTCAGCGACGACAAGTTCTTCATCTCCATCGAATCAGAAGATCCGCAGTTCGACCGCCGCACCACCACGGCGTTCTTGAAGAAGACAGGCGCCACCTATGTGGAAGCCGTCCCCGAGCCGGCCTAGTGCAAGGAGAAGCGAAACGTGGCTGAAACGCATCATTTGCCCGCCATTGATCCGCGGGAGATCTCCATCCCTCAGGACCATGCGCTGGCCCGCCTGCCCTTGCTGGCGGGAGGCGTGGGAGCGGTTTTCCTGATCATCTCCTTCGCGATCGGCCTGGCGGGCGACAGCCAGCAACTCTGGTATTCCTACCTGGTCGCTTGTCTGTTCTTCATCAGCCTGGGATTGGGCTGCATGTTTTTCGTGCTGGCCACGCTGGCTTCGCGGGCCGGATGGAGCGTGGCCGTCCGCCGGCTGGCCGAACACGGCATGGCCACTCTGCCCGTGCTGGGCCTGCTCATGCTGCCCCTGCTCTTTCTGGGCCTGCACGACCTCTACCATTGGACTCATGAGGAAGCCGTGGCGGCCGATCCTCTGCTGCAGTCCAAGTCGGGTTACCTCAACGAGTCCTTCTTCCTCATCCGTTCCATCTTTTACTTGCTGGCCTGGACCTTGATCGCCTGGTGGTTCCGCAAGGAGTCGATGCGCCAGGACGAAGCAGGCGACCCCGCCATTACCCGAAAGCTGCAATCCCGCAGCGCGCCGGCCCTGATCGTCTTCGGCGTTACCCTGACCTTCGCCGCATTTGACTGGATCATGTCGCTCGATCCGCACTGGTACTCGACCATTTTCGGCGTCTATTTCTTTGCCGGATGCTTCTTGGGGGCGCTGGCCTTGATGGTGCTCAAGCTTATCCGCCTGCAGGCGCGCGGGCTGCTGCAGAGCGTGGTTACCTATGAGCACTTCCACGATATCGGCAAGCTGCTCTTCGGCTTCGTGGTCTTCTGGGCCTACATCGCCTTTTCACAGTTCATGCTGATTTGGTACGGATCGATCCCCGAAGAGACGCTTTGGTACGAGCACCGCTGGACCCACGGATGGCAGCCCGTTTCCATTTTCATGGCCGTGGGCCACTTCGCCTTGCCCTTCTTCTTCCTGCTGCCGGTCAGCGTCAAGCGCCGCAAGTCGACCTTGAGCCTGGCGGCCGTCTGGCTGCTGCTGGTCCACTACATCGACCTCTACTGGCTCGTCATGCCCTCACGCACCGAGGTGGTGGACGGCGTCACCCAGGCCATGGGATTCCACCCGCACCTGCTCGACCTGACCTGTCTGCTGGGCGTGGCGGGAGTCTTCCTGGGCACGCTGGGATATCTCATGAAGAGTCCCAAGCTGGTCCCCGTGCGCGACCCCCGCCTGGCCGAATCCCTCAGCTACGAAAACATCTAGTGCTGCCGGTCATGAGTTCTGAGCCAGGGCCCTCCGTTCTTGTCCCTGACAGGGACAGATTCGCCAGCCCAGCGACTGTGTTGGAAGTCAAGTCCGGGCTCGCTGAAGGCGAGCGATTCGCCAGCCCAGGGTCAGCCGCGGCGAGCGCTAGCGAGACGGCGGCGCCACCCTGGGTTTCAGACGGCAAAGGTCTGAACGCTGAAAGCGTGGGATAACGCGACAGGGTGGCTCTAACTTCTGACTGGCGGCAGAAATCCCGCTGCCAGAACCGTAACTCACTCCCTACCCAAGGCCTCCAGTGTGGCACTCAGCAGCCGATAGAAATTAGCCACCGTATCGATCTTTACGCGCTCATCCGGCGAGTGGGGATACTGGATGGTGGGGCCGAAGGAGATCATATCCATGCCCGGATATTTCTCGCCGATAATCCCGCACTCCAGCCCTGCGTGCACCGCGCTCACTTCCGGTTCGAAACCCAGCACTTCTTTATGCAGCCGCTTGACTACCTCCAGCAGGTGCGAGTCAACATCCGGTTCCCAACCGGGATAGCCGTCGCCTTCTTCCACCTGTGCGCCGGCCAGCAGTGCCGCCGCCCGGATGCGCCGGCGCAGGGCGGCCAAGGCTGAGGCCACCGAACTGCGGCTCGACATGAGGACGTCCAGCCTTCCGTTGGATCTGCGCACTGCCGCCAGATTGGTGCTGGTCTCCACCAGTCCCTCGATGTCCTGGCTCATGGCCAGCACGCCGTGAGGAAGGGCTGTGACGAGGCTGAGCACCCTGCGGGTGGTGTCCTCGCTCCAAGCCCGCTCGGGCGTCTCTGTTCCAGCCAGCGAGAACTGCAAACCCGGGTCGGCCGCATGGAACTCGCTCTGGATGTTCTTGAGCTCATGCTCCAGTTCGCCTCTTACTGCGTCCAACTGGCCCGCGTCTGCAACGACAAGTGTAGCCGAGGACTCGCGGGGAATAGCGTTGTGCAGATTGCCTCCTTGAAAAGCGGCCAGGCGGATGGGCGTCTTGAGCGACGCCGCGAAGAGGGCCCGGGCCAACAACTGCACGGCGTTGCCCCGCTGCAGGTGGATGTCGACACCGGAATGTCCTCCCTTGAGCCCTGACATCGAAACCTGCAGGGCCTTCCCTCGCACCGGCTCCGTCTTCAGTCCCAGCGTCAGCTTGCTGTCGGCTCCCCCGGCGCAGCCGATGGTGAGGATGCCTTCTTCTTCGGAGTCGAGGTTAAGCAGTTGCCGGCCGTGAAGCATTCCGTCGGCCAAGCGGGTAGCGCCGGTCAGTCCGGTTTCCTCGTCGATGGTGAAGAGCAGTTCCAAAGGGCCGTGGGCCACCGTGTCGCTTTCCAGCAGCGCCAGCATGGCGGCCACGCCGATTCCGTTGTCGGAGCCCAGGGTGGTTCCCCTGGCCTTCAGGAATTCGCCGTCCTGCTGAGGAACGATGGGATCCTTGTCGAAGTCATGGTCGACGTCTGAGTTCTTTTCGTTGACCATGTCGAGGTGGGCCTGCAGGATGGTCGTGGCGGCCTGCTCGCCCCCATTCTGGCCCGGTTTATAGACGACGACGTTTCCGGCCTCGTCCTCTTTGTACTGCAGCCCCCGCTTCTCGGCCACTTTGATGACGTAGCGGCGCATCCGGTCCTCGTTCTTGGATCCCCGGGGAATAGTCAGAATATGGTCAAAATGCCGCCATAGCTCTTGCGGCTCGAATTCTGAAACAAAAGTCATAGTCTTTATCCTGTAGCGTTTAACTTCGGGTTCGTGTCCATTGACTCGCACGGGAGCCTTCCCTAGAATACTCCCCATCGTTTCCTGACACAAAGCAACCTCGAGGGAGGAAAAGCCCGTGGACAAGAAGAGCTTCAAGCCCTATGTGCCCGGTACGACGTCGATGCCGGAATTGACCTTCAAGGCTGTTTTTCTGGGCTGCGTGATGGCGGTACTGCTAGGCGCGGCCAATGCCTACGTGGGGATGCAGGCGGGTCTCACCGTCGCAGCGGCCTTCCCGGCCGCGGTGGTGGCCATGGCCGTGCTGCGCATCTTCAGAGGGACCATTCTGGAGGAGAATGTGGCCCGCACCACGGCTTCGGTGGGAGAAGCCCTGGTGGCGGGAGCGATTTTCACCATTCCGGCCTTCGTCATCACCGGCGCCTGGGCCGAGATGGACTACTGGGAAGGCACCCTCATCATGCTGGTAGGCGGGGTGCTGGGCGTACTCTTCGTGATCATCCTGCGCCGCACCCTGGTAGTTGAAGCGGAACTGCCTTTTCCTGAGAGCGTGGCGGCCGCCGAGATCGTCAAGGCGGGGCAGGGAGGTCAGACCGGAGCTTCCTACCTTTTTGGAGCCATGGGACTGGCCGCCGTGTGGGAGTTCTTCAAGAATCCCAACGGCATCCCCCTGGTGCAGCAGTCCACTCAGAGGTTCGTGGACATGGGCAAATCCACCATCAGCGTGCTGCAGAATCCCGTCGAATATACGGGGGGACTGCTCTTGCAGACGCCTTCCGCCGATCCCATCCTGGTAGGAGTCGGCTTCATCGTAGGCACTCGCATTTCGGCGGTGCTTTTTTCCGGCGCCGTCCTGGGATGGCTGTTGCTGGTGCCGCTGGGGATCTTCCTCAACCCGGGGCTGATGGACGCTGCCGCAGGCAACCTGACGGGAATGGCCACCCAGGTTTGGACCACCCAGGTGCGTCCGCTGGCGGTCGGAACCATGATCGTGGCCGCCTTCTACACCCTCTACAACCTTCGGAATTCCTTGATAACCGGAATCAGCAAGGCCTTCACCGACATCGGCGTGGCGGGCAAGGAAACCAGGGAGCGGACCGAGATCGATCTCGATTTCAAGAAGATCTCAGCCGGCGTCCTGGTGATGGCTGTTCCGACTTTTTTCCTCTATTGGTACTTTTCGGGATCTTTGCCGGGGGCCCTGCTGCTGACGGTCGTGATGGTCGTTCTGGGGTTCCTCTTCTCGGCCGTGGCGGGATACCTGGTGGGCATGATCGGAAGCTCTAACAACCCCATCTCGGGACTGACCCTGAGTTCGCTGCTGGTGGCGGCTGTGCTCATGGTGCTCATCGGCGTCAGCGGACTGGAGGGCATCGCCGCGGTACTGGGCGTGGCGGGAGTGGTGTGCTGCATGGCCGGCATTGCCGGAGACATGATGCAGGATCTGAAAGTGGGTCACATCCTGGGCGGCACTCCCTGGAAGATGGAGGCCGGCGAGCTCATCGGCGTGGTGATCGCGGCCCTGACCATGATGCCCGTACTCATGCTTTACGACGCGGTCTACGAGATCGGCTCAGCCACCTTGCCGGCTCCCCAGGCGGGACTGATGGCCTTGATGTCGACCAGCATCGTGGGCGGCGAAGCGGCCTGGCCGCTGGTCATCGCCGGAATGTTCCTGGCCATAGGGCTGATCCTCATCAAGTCTCCCTCTCCCATGCTGATCGCGGTGGGCATGTATCTGCCCTTCACCAGTACCGCCGCCATCTTCGTGGGCGGCGTTATCAAATGGTTCTACGACCGCCGCGTCAACGCCATGGACGCCAGCCCCGAGGAACGTCAGCGTGGCGAAAACATCGGAGTGCTCTTCTCTTCAGGACTGATCGCAGGAGGTTCTCTCATGGCCGCCCTGCTGGCCTTGCTGACTCTTACGGCTGTGACTTTACCCGCCGTCTCGTCCAACTTCTGGCTCAGCCTGATCATCTACCCGGTTCTCATCTACCTGCTCATCTACCTGCCCAGCAGGAAAATGAAGGAAAGGGACATACCTACCGTCAAAACCGGCTAGGGCCACTAGGTGGCCAACAAGTTTACACACGAATCAAGTTTCAGCGACCGCGCTGAAGGCCTAATTGCTCTCGGCGGTATGAGCTGCTCGCTAGTCTATGCTTGGATCAACAGACCAGCCAGTATAGAATCTTAGTCGGGAATTCAGAACGAGTGCCTCTCAGACTTCTGAAGGAGCCTGATATGAATAAGACGATTTTAGCCGCCTTGGTTTTCGTGGTCTTCACCTGTTCCCTGTTGCTCGTGGCAGCCGTGTCGGAAATCGACGGCCGCAAGGTCTTCGATGAGGCCAAATGCGGGACCTGCCACAGCGTCACCTCGGCCGAGATCATGGCCAAGATGAAAGCTGGCCCCATGGCGGGAGGAGATCTCGCCGGGATCGCGGAAAAGCGCGAATCCAAGTGGATCGCCGGCTATCTGCGCCAGGAAGAGAAGATCGACGGCAAGGCTCACGCCAAGCCCTTCAAAGGTTCCGACGAGGAGCTCCAAGCCCTGGTCGACTGGTTGCTCGAACAAAAGTCCGAATAGTCGCTTCAGCGGCCACGGCTCCAGCAGGCGGGCCGTTATGTGTGAGCTGACCTGACCCTTGAATGGTGGGAGGCGCATCCTTGCGGCGATGGAGGCAATGCCCAAAGCAGCGATGCGCCCAAAGTTCGGCAAACTGCTCGCCCCCGACAACCAAAAAGCGGCGGCTCGGTCGAGCCGCCGCTTGCAACGATCCTCAGCCTCAGCAGACCCGCAGCCACACGGGGAATGCAGCCGAGCCCTGCAAGGCAGGCCTCAATGTTTAAGGGGGTCGGCCCAGCAGAGGATGAGCCTGTTTATGAGTCCCTTGAGGATCGCACACTCAGCACTCCGGGTGCGTTCCCACTAAGAGCGCTGTTAAACAGGTATGTCTGCGGGCTCATTCAATTCGATGACCAGCGGCGTTTCGGCTGGCAGTTCGACCTGCTCGCCCTTGGTGGAGAGAAAGGTGCCTCCGCCACCGATGGCCAGTCCGATCAGAGCGCCTTTGCCGCCGTCGATGAGGGCGCCGATGGCGGCTCCGATACCGCTGCCGATGCCGATTTCCTTCAGGTCTTCTTTAATGCTGCCCTCTCCTCGAAAGGAGACGATGTTGCCGCTGATAGGCAGCCTCGTGCCTCTCACCGTCAACTCACGGGGCTCCAGCGACAGTTTGCCGCCCTTGTTGGGACGTCCCGCGCTCTCCACCTCGGTAACCACGCCATGCACCACGGCTCCTGCCGGGATGGCGACCTTTTCATTGACGACCACGTCTTCTTTGACCGTCATGGTAAAGCGTTCGCCGGCTTGGGTCGTACCCGAGTCCAGAGACTGATCCAGAGTCGCTGAAAGGCGGATGTTGGCCGGGACTTCCACGGTTTCCTGGTCCGGGGAGGCTGCTCCGCTGCTTTGACAGCCGCTCAGCCACAGGAGAGGGATGAGAATGGTCAGTGCAATCAGGGATTTCTTTAACATCTCGATATTCCTTCCAGTGCGTCACCGCACCGACTGCTTGAGATTCCTCGACTCGCACTGATATTTAGGGAGCAAAGACCGTGCCAATCGAGCCTTCCCTACCGGCCTTTCCTGCGCAAACCCAGGCCCAGCAAGGCTTTGAGTAAGAGAGCAGTCGCATCTCAAGACCCTCGACGGAGGGGTCCTGTCGGTGCTTTCAGGGAAAAACTTCCCTGTCCGCGCTAGGGATCAGCCGATTTTCGGGGGTGCAAGAAAGCCCAATCGCGTCGAGCCTCTTCTCGGGAGTTGTTTTTTGGAAGTTGGTGATTGCCGTGAAGCTGGTCGGGGCAGAGGGATTTGAACCCCCGACCCCCTGCTCCCAAAGCAGGTGCGCTACCAGACTGCGCCATGCCCCGAACCTATGCTGAGCGGGAAGTATAGCAGAGAAG
>DATIPQ010000111.1 GCA_035471785.1 Acidobacteriota bacterium | reverse complement strand
TGTGACGAGCAGATGTCGCTGGTGAAGACCGTTCCGCCCGAGGAAGGGAGCGGGATTTCGGTGCTTTACGGGTGCCCGCAGTGCGGCAACCGAATCGGTATGCTGACCAATCCCTGGGAGACCCAGTTGGTGTCTTCGCTGGGCGTCAAGATCGGAGGCAAAACCGCCGACGAGATCGAGGCCGGAGCCGAGGGCCAAGAGTCGACGGGCGGGTGTCCCTTCAGCGGCATGGTGCAGGACATGGAAGAGTCCCAGCGGCTTCAGGTGCAGAAAAAAGTCGCTCAAACCACCAAGGAGAGCCTGGCGGCCTCGGGTTCGGCCAGCGAGTCTTCCGCAGCCGCGACCCAAGCCGGCAACACACCGCCTCCGCTGTGGACCGAGAATGCCCGGCGGCGGCTGGCCGGCATTCCCGAGTTTGTCCGTCCCCTGGCCAAGCAGGGGATCGAGCATTTCGCGGTAACCCACGGATATCCCCGGATCGACGAAAAGGTGCTCGACGAGGCCAAGGACGTCTTCGGAATGTAACCCCCCGCGCGAATCATGACCTCCAACAACCGGCCGGCCCTGCTTTGCCGGCAACTCTACAAGCGCTACGAGAGCGGCAAGAAGGCCGTGGACGCAGTCAACGGGCTCGACCTCGAGGTGCGTCCCGGCGAATGCTTCGGACTGCTGGGACCCAACGGCGCCGGAAAGACCACCACCGTGGAAATCCTGGAAGGTCTGCTGCAGCCCACTTCGGGCGAGGTCGAGGTGCTGGGGCAGCGCTGGGGCCAAGGGGCGCGTCAAGACCGCGCCATCCGCCAGCAACTGGGGATAACCCTGCAGGACTCGAGGCTGCACGAACGGCTCACCGTCAAAGAGACGATTCGGCTCTACCGCAGCTTTTACGACGAAGGCATCAGTGCCGACAAGACATTGCAGCAGGTGGGGCTGGAGGAAAAAGCAAATGCCTGGGTCGTCAAGCTGTCGGGCGGGCAACAGCAGCGCCTGGCCGTGGCCACCGCGCTGGTCGGACGCCCCAGGCTGCTCTTCCTGGACGAGCCCACCACCGGACTCGATCCCCAGGCTCGCCGCCAACTGTGGGAAGTCATCAGCGAACTCAAGCGGGAAGGCTCCACCATCCTGCTCACCACCCACTACATGGATGAAGCCGAGAAGCTGTGCGACCGCGTCGCCATCATCGATCACGGCAAGATCATCGCCCAGGGCTCTCCCCACGACCTGGTTTCGCGGCTGGGCGGCGAGCACATCGTGATTTTCACCCTGCTGGACCAGCAGAGCACCGATGTCCAGCGCTTCCTCGATATCGAAGACGTCAGCCACGCCGACCAGGAGGGAGAGAGCTACGTGCTCACCACTTCCCATCCCCACCGCACCATTCCCGAGCTGTTGGCGGCGCTGCAGGAGGACGGGCTGCAACTGGCCAGCCTGACCACCCGCCACGTCAACCTCGAGGACGTCTTCGTCAGCCTGACCGGGAGGACGCTCAGAGATGCTTGAAGGCAGTGCATTCTGGCAGCTTCTGGTCAGCCGGGCCCTGCTCTACCTGCGCGAGCCCGAAGTGATCTTCTGGACCTACGGCTTTCCCCTCATCCTGGTCGTGGCACTGGGGTTAGCCTTCAACAGCGACTCCGGCCCCCCGGTACAAACCTTCGCGCTGGTGGAGGGGCCGGTGGCCGACTCGGCCATAGATGCGCTCAAAGACAACCAGGAGCTGCAGGTCGAAGTGCTGCCGCGGGAAGAGGCCATGACGCGGCTGCGGCGCAACCAGATCCTGGTGGTCATGGAGATCGATCCCCAGACCCTGCAGGTCACCTACCACTACGACCCCTCCAACCCCGAAAGCCGTCCCCTGCGCATGGCGGTGGACGACGCTCTGCAGCGCGCCTCAGGACGGGAAGACGCCTTTCCCTCCCGCGATGAGCACGTGACCGCTCCGGGCTCGCGCTACGTCGACTTCCTGGTGCCCGGACTGATCGGCATGAACATCATGATGGGCGGCATGTGGGGCATCGGATTCGTGATCGTCGACATGCGCGTGCGCAACCAGATGAAGCGTCTGCTGGCCACGCCCGTCAGGCGCACCACCTTCCTGATCGCCACCTTGTCCTCGCGTGTCATGTTCTTCCTGCCCGAAGCGGCCTTCTTGCTGGCGGCGGCCTGGCTCATCTTCGACATCCCCATCAACGGATCGGTCCTGGCCATCTTTCTGATGGCCCTGGTGGGAGTGCTGTCGTTCGCGGGGCTGGGACTGCTGACGGCCTGCCGGGCCAAGCGTCTGGAAACCATCTCGGGACTCATCAACCTGATCATGATGCCCATGTGGATCGCCTCCGGCATCTTCTTCTCGGCCTCGCGCTTCCCCGACTTCATGCAGCCCTTCATCCAGGCCCTGCCTCTGACCCAGCTCATCAACGCCCTGCGGGCCATCATGCTGGAAGGCGCCCCCCTGCTCTCGCAGACGCTGCCGCTGGCAGTACTGGCGGCCTGGGGAGGCATCAGCTACCTGGTGGCGCTGAAGATCTTCCGCTGGGGCTAGGGCAGCGCGCCAGCACAAGTTCGAAAGTTCCAAGTGCGAATGGCGAAGTTCGAACAAGTTCGGACCTAATGCTCAGTTGTCGCCGATGGAAGGGCGGCGCTGGACGGGGGTGCCGATGCAGTCTGTGGCGTCCAGAGGACGGGACAGGCCCAGGCTGGGATGGGAAGCCCCGACAACGCAGGCTGCGAAGCGCTGGGCGCGCAGTCCCGGGGGCGGATCGAGCTGAGCCAGTCCGTCGGCCCCCGTCTGGACGGTCACCTCCTGATCGCTGCCGGCCACGCGCACGATGAGGCTGGCGTTTTCCACCGCTCGTCCGCAGTTGTCGACCGCCCCGATGCGCACATCACCGGACTGGAGGTCGACGTGGAAGGTCTCGGCCTGGCAGGGCGCCTCTGAGGTCAGCACCAGGTTGTCGAGATAGTAGGTGTCGGAAGTGTCCCATCCGCCATCGACCAGCAGGGCCAGGTTGTCGGGAGCATCGTCCGGGGTGGAGCCGTCGAGGCGGGCGCTGAACTCGAACTCCAGGCGTTGCCATTGGCCCTGGGCGACCGTCCGTGCCGTGTAGGTGCTGTGGCGTCCGCGGGGGAAGTTGGAGCCGTTGGAGAGGGCGTCGTTCTCAAGCTGCAAGAGCAGGGCGGTGCCGGGAGCAGCCTCGCTCAGGACGTCCATCCGAAAGCGCAATTCGCCCGAGACCAGTTTGGACACGTCGATGCCGTCAGGCAGCTCGAAAAGGATGACGTCGAACTTCTCCGATCCGTTGCGCTGATATCGGATCACTTGCGGACTGAGATTGACAGGCTGCGGGTCAGGATTGGCGGTTTGGGCCTGGAAATGTCCGGTCGTGAAAAGCAGAGGCAGGCGCTGGTCCTCGCCATTCTCCAGCAGGCGTTGGACTTGACGGGGGCGATCGACCCGCACGCTCATCGAGAGCATCTCGTCCCCGCACTGGGCATCGGGGCGCCGGACCACGACTTCGCCGCCTTGCCCTCCCCAGTCCACCACGATCGAACTGGTCCCCTGACCCGAGGCGATGCGCGCTCCCACCGGGACGCTCCATCGATAGGCGGGTCCGCCGGAGGACGGGTCTTCCTCGCCGGAGCCCACGACCCAATAGCGGGCCCCCCGACTGTCCTTTTCGACCCGGCGAGGACCGGTCACGGCTGGCAGAGAAGTGTCGTAGACGCGCACGTAATCGACTTCATACTGCTGGGGCAGGACGCTTTCGTCCAGCGGCCCCACGAAGGTCCCCCCGACAGCCAGGTTGAGCAGCAGATGGAAGCGCTCGTTGAAAGGCCAGTTGCGTCCGCGCAGGTCCTGGGGGGTGAGGCGGGCATAGAGGACGTCGTCGAAATACCAGCGGATCTCGTCCTCCTCCCACTCGATGGCGTAGAGGTGAAAGCCTTCGCTCATATCCACGCCCCGAGCCAGGAATTCGGCGCCCGTGGAGCGATTGTTGGGAAAGGCCTCGCCGAAGTGCAAGGTGCCGTAGAAGATGTCGGTGGCGATTCCGCGGGCCTCCATGATGTCGATCTCGCCGCTGCGGGGCCAGCCGCCGAAGACCTCGTCGGTCGAAAGCATCCAGAAAGCCGGCCACATGCCCTGCCCCGACGGCAGCTTGAGACTGGCTTCGATGCGTCCGAATCTGAAATCCCCCTTGCCGATGGTGCGCAAGCGGGCCGAAGTGAAGCGCTTGCCGCCCACCGATTGGCGGCGGGCCGTGATCTTGAGCCTGCCATCTTCGACCACGGCGTTCTCTGCCAGATACCACTGGAGTTCCTGGTTTCCCCATCCGCAGATGCCCATGTCGCATCCGTCGCCGATCTGCGGCGTCCATTTGGAAAGGTCGAGTTGGTCGCCCTCGAATTCGTCAGCCCACACCGGAACCGGGCATTGAGCCTCCACGACCCGCGAGCAGCCGCCGCTGAGCACGAGCATCCAGGAGGCCGCCAAAACTTTGCAAAACCGTGCCAAGCTTGCCATCCCGTCCTCCCCTGCGAGCCTATTAATTAAGAGTCTTAACGAATTCTAGCTCAGGCTATGCCGACGGCGCAAGAGCCAAAGTCAAGTACGGTTGCCAGAAAGGGGGGAGATGGGCGAAGATAGGACCCGAAATCGATGGCCGACAAGGGACTGGAAAGCAAGTGGGGGCAGCGGACCGAGGGGTTCGAACGGCCCTACGTGGTTTCCTGGAATCTCACCTATAAGTGCAACCTTGCCTGCCAGCACTGCTACCTGGATGCAGGGCCGCGGCCCAAGGTCGAGAGCGAGAACTTCCTCGACCGCAGCGAACTCGATACCCGTCAGTGCTTCAAAGTGGTCGATGAAGTCGCCGCCCTGGCCCCCGAGTGCGTGACCATCCTGACGGGCGGTGAGCCGCTGCTGCGGCGCGACATCCTGGAAATCGTCCGTTACGCCGACTCGAAGGAGCTTTGGGTGGTGGTTGGAACCAACGGGGTGCGCGTCAGCGACAACCTGGCCAAGGTGCTCAAGCAAGAGGGCGTACGCGGGATGGCGCTCTCGCTGGACGCGCTGGAGGCCGAGCGCCACGACCGCTTCCGCATGGTCGAGGGCGCCTGGCAGAACACGGTGGACGGCGCCCGCATCCTGCACCGCCGTGAAATGCCCTTCATCGTCCAAACCACGGTGGGCGGGCATAACGCCGGGGAACTGGAGTCGATCGCCGACTTCGCCTACCAGGAGCTGGGCGCCAAAGTCTGGAACCTCTACTTCCTGGTCCAGACTGGACGGGGACAGTACGTCAGCGACCTGGAAAGGGAGGATTACGACCGCATCCTGGGCCAGTTGGCCGATCTGCAGCAAGAATACCGCGGACGCATGCTGGTCAACGCCAAGTGCGCGCCTCACTACGTGCGCACGCTCTTCGAGCGCGATCCGCAATCGCCCTTCCTCAAGACCTTCGTGGGCGGAGCCGGAGGGTGCCCGGCCGGAACCCAGTACATGGGCATCCGGCCCAACGGCGACGTCACTCCCTGTCCCTACCTGCCGGTCTTCGCAGGCAACCTGCGCCGCGCCTCGCTAAGCGAGCTCTGGAAAGACTCCACGCTCTTCGCCGACATGCGGCGCCGCAAGAGCCTGGGCGGACGCTGCGGAGAATGCGAATTCAACGGCCACTGCGGAGGCTGCCGGGCCCGCGCCTACGGCATGACCGGCGATTACATGGCCGAAGACCCCCTGTGCAGCTTTCAGCCCGGGCCTTTCACGGAAGCTGTCCGCAGCCTCCAGCCCCGTCTCGAATATGGACGGCGGCAGGCCTTTTCCATCGACTGGGACGCCCAGGCCCGCCAGCGCATGAAACGCATTCCCGCCTTCGTGCGGGGCATGGTGGTCAAGCGGGTCGAGGAGTACTGCCGTCAACAGGGAATGCAGCGCGTCACCACCGCCGCTCTGGACGAAATCCGCTCCCGCATGCCGGCCAACCGCATCTTCGGAAAGGGCTAGCCGAGCGCTCGCTCCCGAGCCGGGGGGGGAGCGCGGGGTTTGTTATAATTTCGGCTTTGCCACACGGCCTGACAAGACTTGAAGGATAGAGCGATGCGCAGTGAGGAACTCTCCGACTTCCACCATGAACAAAGCCTTGAAATCGAGCGGCTGCTGCCGGCGGCGGCCCGCTGCGAGGAAGAGGCTATCCACCAGTTCCGCCTCTGCGTCAAACGCCTGCGCGCTTTCTACAAGGCGGTGGAAAGGGTCGACTCGGGTTTTCCCTCCAAAGAGAAAGAAGCTGAGATCAAGCAAGTCTTCAAAGCCGCCGGAAACGTCCGCGACGTACAGGTGCAGCGCCGCTTGGCCTTGCAGTGGCAAGAGGTCAGCCGCATCGCCTTGCAAGGTTATCTCGGTCACCTCGAGGACCTGGAAAGGGATCGCCGTCCCCCGCTGCAAGAGGCCTGCAGCGCTTTACCTGAGGACGTTCTCAAGCAGCGCCAGCAGGAAATCGAGGGCCTGCTGCGCAGCCGTCCGCCCGAGGACCTGCTGAAGGCGCTGGATGCTTACCTGGAGGAGTTGGTGGAGCAGCTTCATGAGATGGCCGCGGCTGAGCAGAAAGAGGACGGCCGAGACGGCCACGACCCTCACCGGGTGCGGATACTCACCAAGCAAATCCGCTACGTGGCCGAGGCGGCCCTCAGTTCACATCCCCGGGACGCCCGTCTGGCGGCCCTCGTCGAGAGCATGAAGGCCCTTCACGATCCTCTGGGAGATTGGCATGACCGCAGGGTGGCGACGCGCTTCGCCGACCGCTTTCTTGAAGAAAACCCCTCCGAGATCGAGCGCGAACGAGTCAAGCTCTTCCAGCGCAGCATGGTGGAAGAAGAAGAGGCCTTCCTGGACGCCTTTCGCGAGAACTGGCAGGCCTTCGCCGAGTCTTCCTCGACCGTAGGAGCGGGATCCTGAAGGCCGCGCCCGCGATCAGGCCGTCTCGCGCGTCATGACGTCGCGCACCATCTCGATCAACTGGTGAGCGCGGTAGGGCTTGTGGATGAATCCGGCCAGTCCCTCACGCCAAAACTCGTCCAGCGTCTCTTCGTCGGTATAGCCGCTGGACAGGACCACCTTGAGGCCGGAGTCCTGGGCCTTGAGCTGCTTGAATGTTTCTCGGCCGCTCATGTGCGACATGGTGCGGTCGAGCAGCACCAGGTCGATGGACTTGGCGTGGCTGCGGAAGATCTTGAGCCCCTCCTCGCCGCCGGCGGCGCACATCACCTTGCATCCCGCCCGCCTGAGTATTCCGCGGGCCGTATTGCGGACGGTTTCATCGTTGTCGATGACCAGCACCGTCCAAGCCAGGGGACGGTCGCTGACAGGCTTGACCGCGGTCGGACGCTCGCCCACCGTCTCCTCGGCCAGAGGCAGGAAGACGCGGAACACGCTGCCCTCGCGGAATCCGCTCTCCACCAGCAGACAGCCCCCATGTCCGCGCACGATGCCCAGGACGGCGGCCAGTCCCAGTCCGCGGGCGGTGTACTTGGTGGTGAAGAAGGGATCGAAGATCTGGGGCAGGATGGTGGGGCTGACCCCGCAACCGCTGTCTTCCACCCGCAGCTCCACGTATTCGCCGGGGGAGAGTCCCCGCGAGCCGGTCACACGGGCCAAGTCGGAACGTCCCAGGCGGCAGCGCCCGGTCGACACGCAAATCTCCCCCTCCTTGCCTTTGAGGGCTTCGGAGGCGTTGGTGATCAGGTTGAGGACCACCTGGCGCAGTTGCGAGGCGTCACCCTCGATGAGAGGGAGTTGGGGGTCGAGTTGAAAGCTCAGCGAAGCCTGCTGTGAGACGGCGTTGGCCAGCAGAGGACGCGCGGACTTGAGCACGCCGCTCAGGTCGAGGGGCTCCATGACGGCGTGGCTCTTGCCCGAATAAGTGAGGAGCTGCAGGCACAACTCGGCCGCCCGCTTGGCGGTCTTGAGGATCACGCGCACGCTCTTCTCGGCCTGATCGGCGCGTCCCGCTTCAAGGTCCATCAGGGCCAGGTCGGCGCTGCCCATCACGCCCTGCAGCACGTTGTTGAACTCGTGGGCGATTCCGCCGGCCAAGGCCCCCAGGCTCTCCAGCCGCTGGGTCTGTTCGATCTGTCCTTGCAGCAGCCGCCTTTCGTCCTCCAGCTTCTTGCGGCCCGAGATGTCGGAATAGGTGAGGGTGAAGCCGTCCCCCAGCTTGACGGCCATGATGCGGTACCAGCAACGTCCGATCTCGTCGCGGCAGAGACGCTCGATGTCCATGGGGACTCCCGTCTCCACCACTTCCACGAACTTCTCGAAGAGATCGTCGTCGATGCACTTGGGGCGGATGCGGCCCAGACGTCGGCCGAAGAGTTCCTTGTGGCTGCGTCCCATGATGGTCTCGGCCACCGGATTGGTGAGGCGCCAGCGGAAATCGACGATCTCGCCGTCGCGGTTGCGTTCGGACTGGAAAGCCATCACTCCATCCAGAGAATTCTGCAGGATGCCGTCCAGCAGAGATCGCATCTGAAGCAGTTCGCTTTCCAATTCTCGTTCCCTTTCAGTCCGAACTCCCCCACGAAGTCCGCGAATTTAAGTTGCTAGAGCTGTGATCTCAGAAAAAAGGACCCTCTCTCCCGGCCAGACCCCAGGAGACGCAAGGTCGACAACGAGGACTTCCCCGGCACAGCCGGCGGCCTGTTCGAGCAGCGAGAGATGACCTCGGGTATGGCCATTAGCAACAAATTAGCAGAATTTGCAGTTTGGAGGGAGGAATTCCAAGAGGCTGCATGGGTGCCAGTAAGAGACCAAAAATTTTTATGCATAATGGGATAGGGAATTGCGCAACGTCCATGCGTTAGCAATTGCTGTTGCGGCAGTGTGCTGCTCAGCTTTCCCAGACGGTGCTGGCGGTCATAAGCCAAGGTCTGAACGCAGAGGAGCAATCAGGCTTTCGGCGCGGTCGCTGAAACTTGATTCGTGAACTTGTTGGCCACCTCGTGGCCCTAGTCGCGGTCCAGGTCGACGTCAGCTTGAGAAACCGGGTCCTCCACCGGCTCCAGGTGGGTAAACACGCTGGTGCAGGGCACTTCCTGCCTGATCCTCGATTCGATCTCCTCCAGCAGGTCGTGACCCTTCTGAACGCTCCAGCGTCCGGGCACCATGATGTGCACCGAGACGAAGTTGCGCGCCCCGGCCTGGCGCGTGCGCAGGGCATGATAGCGGACGCCCAAGGGCCGGTATGAGCGCAGGATCTCGACCACCTGGCCCACTGTTGAAGGACTTAGCGCCCGGTCCATCAGCCCATGCACGGAGCGCAGCACCAGCTTGCTGCCCACCCAGCCGATGTGGGCCGCCACTACCAGCGCTGCCAGCGGGTCCAGCCACTGATAGCCGGTCAAGGCTACGCCTGCCAGCCCGGCCAGCACTCCTGCCGAGGTCCAGACGTCGCTCATGAGGTGATGTCCGTCGGCTTCCAGAGCGATGGACTGGCGCCGACGGCCGGTCCTGATGAGGATGCGCGCCACCACCAGATTGAGCACGGACGCGGCCAGGGAGAAAAGGATGCCCAGGTTGAGGCGCATGAGCATGCGCGGATCGATGAACCGCTCCACGGCCACGCCCGCCACCCCGGCGGCGGCCAGGAGAATCAGGGCTCCTTCGGCCCCGCTGGAGAAATATTCGGCTTTTTCGTGGCCGTAGTTGTGCTCGCGGTCGGGGGCCTGTTCGGCGATGCGCAGCACGGAAACCGCCAACAGCGCGCTGACCAGGTTGATGACCGACTCCAGGGCGTCCGACAAGAGCCCCACCGAACCGGTGATCAGATAGGCGGCGGTCTTGATGATGATGGTGGCCACGGCGGCCGCGACAGCCAACCAGCCGTAGGCCACGACTCCTCGATTGGCCATGGCCCTCATTCTAGCGACTGAAGGTGCCGGTCCCAAACGAGCCGCAAAGGAAAAAGCCTCCAGCGGAGGCGCACTGAAGGGCCGGGTGAGGAGAACTTCATAAACGACTTGCGATGGTTTGCTGAGCCAGACAAGTCAGAACACGGACCGTTCTCGAGTGGAAGCGTCTGCCACAACACTTCACCAAACGGCCCGTCATCCTCGAGTCACGTCGGCAGTTCAAGCGCCTCCGCAGGAGGCCTTTCCTCAGTTCTGGATGCAGCTCACCTCCCCTTGGTCTCAAAAGAGCCCGGCGAAGCTGAAACGGTGCTGAGGAAGGTCTGGTTGAAATCGCCGAACAACTCCAGCACTGCCATGGGGACGTCGGCGCTGATGCGAATATGCCCCCCCTGCTGGTCGGGCAGGTCCTCCACCCACTCCTGCAACAACATGGCGCTGCGGCTGTCTCCCGGCAGCGGACGCAAGGTCCGGCCCGCCAACTGGCCTTGGGCCGTGAAAACTTCGATCAGCACTTCGCCGTCGCTCCCCCCGCCCGGCTGGGAGATCCCCGAGAGGTTGAGGACGGCCAGTCCCGTAAACATGTGGGTGCTGCCGACCATTCCGTTGGCCACCTGAGCGAAGACCGCTTCTCCCAGCGCGTTGGGAGGCAAAGGGAGCGCGGTGCGGAAGCTGGGATCGTCCAGGCGTCCCATGACGGCGGCGGCGGCGCTGCCCGACGGCACATCGATGATCAGCGATCCTGACGTCAGCGACTGCGCATCCAACCCGAAAATCTCTTCCACCCGCAGCAGGACTTGCTGGTGTCCGGCCAGATCCACGCTGGCGGTCTGCCCCGACAGCGGATCTTGAGGCGAATTTCCGATCAGGGTCAGGTGAGCCTGATCGGCGGTGGAGGAGCCGTTGACGAGGGATATCTCGCTGAAGAATCCGGCCCCGCTGACGAAGTGGGTGAGGCACAGCGTTCCCCGTCCCGGGAGCGTCTGGGCCGCCGCCGGCGAGTCACCTGCCGGCGCCCCGGCTGGTTGGGCGGCCGCCTGCCCGAAGATGTAGTTGGGGGCCAGCGACTGCTGGTAGATCACCACTGGTTGCCGGGCCTGCACCCGCAGATAGTCGTCGGGAGCGAATCCCCGCACGTCCGGAAAAAGATCGCTGAAGGATGCATGAAGAGCCTCTTCACCGGAAAGCGTGAGATTGAGGCTGCCCAGCAGCGTGCCGTCTCCGCCGAACCAATCGACCTCCACCCCGACCGGATCCAGATCGCGCTGGATGATGGAGACCTCGGGCGGGGACTCGCCGCTGAAAGACGATCCGGTCACAAAGGCCGTTGTGGTAGCCTCGATCGATCCCGAACCTCCCGCATAGATGATACGGCCGGCAGGAAGGTTGAGGAAGGTGGCGTGCAGGCCCTCTTGCGGCGAAGTGATTTCCAGCCACCCGCTGAAGTCTTGCAGAGCGGGATCGATCTCATCGATGAATCTGGAACTCTGCTGGCCAGCCTGCAAGGTGAAGGCGTTCTGCAAGAAGACCGGTCTGGGAGCCGGCGCCCCCAAGGAAGTGAAAGCGCCGGAGGGATAGGCCCTCAGAAGCACTTCGGCTTCTTGCGGGCCGCCGTTGACCAGTGCCAGTCCCAACCGGGAAACCGAGTTATTGCGGATCACCGGTATGGTGAGAGCCGATCCTCTAACCACCCCAAGCGGAATAGAGTCCGTCACCTGTCCCAGTTCGGCCACCAACAGTCCCTCTCCAGGCTGCCTTCCGCGGACTCGGAAGGCGAGCCGTTGGGAGGGGGAAATGAGCGTCTGGGGCGAACTGATCTTGGCCAGCGACGAGTCCTGGGCGCGCAGGGTCACCGTCTGGCCGGGCGTACCCTGGGAGACGTCGACCTCGACGTCGGCGGACTGGCCGTTGGCCAGGCGCAGCAACGTGCTGTTGATGCTCAAGACAGGTTGAGGCGCCGCACCCTCCACCTGCACCCGCACCAGAGCCGACGCCTGGGCGCCCCGGTCGTCGGCGATGTGGTAACCGAAGCTGTCCTCTCCGCTGAAACCGGCCGCGGGGGTGTAGCGCACCCGGTCGTCAACGATTTCCGCAAAACCTGAGGATGGGGCATCGACCTGCACCAACTCGATAGGATCGCCATCGGGGTCTTCGTCGTTGGACAGCACCTCGATCTCGACCGGCACTCCGGGCGCGGTCTGAGCCATGTCGTCGACGGCGATGGGCGGACTGTTGCCGCTGAGTCCCGGCAAGAAGGCTGCCGGATAAAACTCGTCTTCGGGCTCGTCTCCTACGTCGTTGCGCACTCTCACCCGCACCCGCGTGGTCGGAAACAACTCGAAGGTATTTTGGACCCGCACCCGCGCTTCGGTGGGGCTGATGAATTCGGCGTCCCCGTGGTCGGCTTCATTGATGTCGATTTCCATGTCGGGCTGGAAGCCGACTCCGCGAAAGGTGATGAACTCGTCGGCGTTGATGATTCCGGAAGCCGGTTCCATCGAGGTAACGGAGACGCCGCCCACCCTGAAGTCGTTCTCGTCCACCTCCAGCACGTAGGGCTGACCGTCGGGATCGCGCAGGGTGGTCTGGGAGAGATCGATCACGATGCTGGCCGACTCGCCGGTCGACGCGAGTTCGGACACGGGGATGGCCAGCACCATCAAGGGCAGGTCACCCTCGTTGCCGAAGCTGCCGTCCGGCGAGTTGAAGGTGATGTCGACCTGACCTCCGTCAACCTGGGCCGAACCGCTGATGGGGCTGGTGCTGAGCAGGGCGACGTTGTTGACCTCCTGCAACACCGGTCCCATGGAAAAGCGCAGGCACAGCTCGCCGGTCGTGATGGGCTTGGGTTCGGTCAGTTCGATGACCAGGACGGCCAACCCGCCGGCGGGAGCCCGCTCGGCCACGATTCTCACGTCGGCAACGTCTTGCGTCCCGCCGGCCTGGAGCGGCACGGAGAAGGCGGCCAGACAGAGGAGTCCGCCCAGGAGCCAAGGCAATGCACGGACAGGCCAAGAGAGGCGGGAGTCTTCATCGATACGCTTGTTGAACAGCATCATGCACTCGTCGGTTCCTCCTCCTAGCGGGCCTGGATTCGAAAAGAGGCGACTTCAGAGGCGGCCAGGCGGTCTCCGTTGGCGGAATGAGCCGTCACCTGCCAGTAGAATCGCCTGGCTTCGCCCATTTGGCTCCGTACATTTGGCGGAATTTCTAGAATAACGCTTTCTGATCTTTGCTGCCAAACCAAGCTGCTGTCGACCCGCAGCAGCGATACCTGATAATAAGAGGCATTGGGCACGGCTTGCCACTGCAAAGCGGAGGGGACGCCCGCCTGCACACCCAGGGGTTGGCGCAGCTCCAGCGCGTCGGAACGCAGCACATCCTCCCCGACGGGATCCAGGGGCGGAAGCGGTGCCGGACTCCGCCACAAGAGCAAGCCTGCCAGCACCGCCAGCAGCAGGGAAGCGGCCAGCCCGGCCGCCGGCAACATGGGCGCCCGCAACAGACGCTGCCAGAATCCTTCCCGGGTCACGGGCGCCGCGGGAGCCGCCTGGGCGGGCGGCTCGATTCGTGCCGCGATCCACTCCACGTCGGCTTCTTCTGCCGCGCTCAAGGCAGGATTGTGAAACTCCTCCAGAAGCGCCAACTCGGTCCGGCAGGCAGGACAGGAGGCGAGATGCCGGTCGATCTCGCGCCGCCTGGCGCCCTTCGCCGTTTCCTCTGCAAAGGCTGCCAATTCTTCGATGGAAAAGCACTGGGGGCCCTTTTCGATCTTGCTCACGATGTCCTCTCCCGCTCCTGGCGTTCATGCCGGGCTTGACGGCGGGCCAGGGCCTTGTCGATTTTGCGCCGGGCGCTGACGATGTAGGCCTTGGCTCCGCTCTCGTTCTGCAACGAGAGATGCCGGGTCACGGCCTTCAGCGTGTATCCCTGTCCGTAATGCATCATCATCACTTTTTGCTCGGTTTCATCCAGTGACTGGTTGAGGAATTCGAGCAATGCCTTGTTGTCGAGACGCCGGTTGAGGCGGTCGGCCAAGTCGTCGCTTTGCGGATCAGGAAGCCCCGCTGCCTCTTCGTCCTCGGCCCGGCCTGGGCGGCGCCGGCGAGCTTGGGCGGCATTGATGCAGTGGTTGCGGGTCACGGCATAGAGCCAAGTGGAAAAGCGCGAACGTCCGCCAAACGAGTCCAGCTTCTGAAAGGCCTTGAGGAAGACCTCCTGAGCCAGATCCAGCGCGTCGTCGCGGCTGCCCACCGTACGCAGGCACCAGGCCGCCACTCGGCGGTGGTAGCGGGCGAAGAGTTCGTCCAGATAAGGCGAACTGCGCCCTTTCTCAGCCTCGCGCCGGTGACGCTTGATCAACTCCTCGTCTGTCAAAGGGGAGCCCCTGTGCATCGCCATGAATTCTACAC
This sequence comes from Acidobacteriota bacterium, assembly GCA_035471785.1. Lineage (NCBI taxonomy): Bacteria > Pseudomonadati > Acidobacteriota > Acidobacteriota bacterium. The sequence goes on along the minus strand of DATIPQ010000111.1, from coordinate 11,704 downwards.
GACGCCTGGGCTCCGCGTCTGAGACCGCCCCGCTGAGGGGGCTGTCGTTTCCCTCTCACTCTGTAGGACAGTGGCGGATTGAGCTTTGGAACAACTTTCTGACGGCTGGCCGATTCCCGCAGGCTGCCACGCCGGAGCCAGTTCGGGGGTGAGCGAGAAAGAGACGGCGGGAGCCGTAAAGCGCTTGACTCCAAGAAAGGAGTAGGCGGGTAGATTGAGGAAAGGCGCTTCAGGCTCCCACCGGTGGAACAGGCCGGCTAGAGGGTGGTCTAGGCCGGAAGCAGGGGGTCGCGACCCGCTTCCGGCCTGAGGGATTCCACCCCAGGTCACCCGCCTGTTCGACTCGTTAATTCTCGATTTCGATCTTGAGGCTCTCCTCGTCGCCCCCCAACGAGAAGGGAGCCTGAGCTTCGAACTCGACTTCACCCTCCCGATCGCCTGCAACGACGGTAATGCTCTGGGAAGAACTGCCGGCCGGGAAAAAGATCTCGGAGGGGACGCCCTCCACTAACGTGGGATCTCCCTTGTCCAAGCGAATGGCCACGCTGAAATCGAAGGGAGCGGGGCGGTCCAGCGCCAGGGTGACCTCGACGCTCTGGCCGGGCGCCAGTTCCAGGTCGTCCTCAGGACGCCAGTTCAATTCCACCTTCTCTTGCTGTTGAGCCCTTAAGTCGACCTCCAGATCGTCGGTGTCGCCGCCCACAGAAGCCGGCAGCGCGGCCCTCACCTTGACCCGTCCCGGACCCGCTCCGATCACCACCTCGAATCGAACCACCCGTTCGCCGGCGGCGATCATGAGCATCTCGGGGAACTCGACCAGAGCGGCATCGCCGTCCTTGACGAAGAGCTGGATGTCGACGTCCTGTAGCAGGACGCGGGTGAGCAGAAGGCTGACCTCGACGGTGCGGTTGCCTTGACCGCTGATCTTGTCGGGCGACCACTTGATCTCGGTCAACTCGAAGGGCGGATCGTCGCCGGGTCCGTCGTCGTTGTTGTCGGACTCGACTTCCACCTTGACGCTCTCCACGAAGCCCCCCATTTCCACCGATGCCATGATGTCCACAAAGGTGGTGGTCTCGAAATTGCCCGAGGTAATTTCAAAAGGCGCCGACAGCATTCCCGCGGGAATGGTGAGGCGGTCGACCGAAGGTTGGGCCGCTGCCGGATTGCGGCTGGAGATGGCGAGCACCAAGTCTTCGGAAAGTGCGTTGCGAAGCACCGCGTCCACACGCCGGGTCTGGGAGAAGTCCATTCTCACCTCGTCGGGCATGGCTTGAAAGGGCCTGAGCACACGCACCCGCAAGGCCGTCACGGTTAAATCGGGGTTGAGGACGCCTTTGATCTCGACCTGGGCGCCTTCCACCACGTCGCCGAGGATTTCGGCGGCCGCATCGATGGTCACCGGGACCTCGCCCGTAACGCCCTGGATGGAAACGAACAGCTCTTGGCCCACGATGCGCCTTACTTGACCCTCGAACTCGATCTCGGCGAAGGCCAGTTGGCCGGTCAGCAGCGTCACCTCGCGGGCTTCGATGGAATCGGGCAGGATGGCGCCCTCGACCTTGACCCGGGCGCCGATCTGCAGGTCCTCAAAGGGAATGCGACTGCCGGCCCGGTCACGAATCTCGGCTCCCGGCGAGACGCTGACTGTAAAGCCCAGCAAGGAGAGGGTGCGGGCCTGAGAATTAATCGCCTCGATGAGGCCGCGCAATTCGAATTCTTTGTCGTCGTCGGTGACCTTCACTTCCTGAGCCAGGATGCCCACGTTGGTGAAGATCCCTTCGATCTTCAAGACCGATCCGATGTCCAGCCCCTCGACTCCGATGGGCAGGTTTTGCAGGTCGCGGATCTCGGTGGCGCCGGTCACCCGCACCGCCAGCTCAGACTCGGGCGTGACCCCCATGATGAGGGTGTCGCCCAGGGTGGGATCGCTGTCGATGTCCACCAAAGTGGCGGAAAATTCCACCTGTGAAGGAGCAGCCCGAATCGAGGGCGCCAAAGAGACGCAGAGTGTAAAGAGAGCGAGAAAAAGAAAAAAGTGACGTTTCATTTTAAATTGTTCCTCCCGGCCGTTCGGCTCCAAGCTGAAGACCGAGCGCAGTTTTGACCTGACTCAGGGAGTGAGACAGCGGTGAACCGTCCGAGGGAACAATTTTTTTGAAAAGCCTTCACAGACCGCCGTCGGAGGGCGGACTGCGCATTCAGATTCCGCCCTGCGGATTCTCCGATTGCTCCCCGGCTGGAGCCGAGAGAACGCAGCGGAAGCCGATATAGGGCGTCTTGTCGAAGGGATAGAGCCGGTAACGGTAAGAGGTGCGGTGGTGAGGCGGTTTGTGGACGAAGGCCCCTCCGCGCAGTACACGCATCTTTGCAGCCTTGTCGTTGACAGGATTGCGCTGGGGCGCCGTTTGGTAGAACTCGGCGTCGTACCAGTCCTGGCACCATTCGTAGACGTTGCCGGCCATGTTGACGGCTCCGTAGGGAGAGGCTCCTTGAGGGCAGCAGCCGATGTCGCCTATCGATTCCCGCGAGACCGGGTGCTCTTCCCAGATCAGGTACTCGTTGCGGGGAGGATCGTCGCCCCAGGGATAGGTGCGTCCGTCGGTGCCGCGGGCGGCCTTTTCCCATTCGGCCTCGCTGGGCAGGCGCTTGCCCGACCACTGCATGTACTTCTGCACGTCGTTCCAGTCAACGTTGACCACCGGCTTCTGGTCCTGAATGCCCCAGGATGGAGGGGGCGGAAGGGGCAGGCCCGATCGCCGCCAGAGGCGATTGGAGACTTCATACTTGTCGATGTAAAAGGCGTCCAGGTAGACCTGGCGGACCGGCATCTCGTCGGAGTCGCCCTCCTCCGATCCCATGGTGAAGGTGCCGGCGGGGACGTAGACCATGACCGAGCCGTCTTTAATCCAGATGTACTCGCCCTCAGCCTCGGCCTTCTTCAGCCCCTGAGGCATTTCTTCCCCATGCCATCCGAGGCGCCGGGAATCCTCGCCGGGCGGAGCGGCCAGCAGGCTGCCGGCTAATAGAAGGGCGAAGGCGGCAAGGAGGCTGCAGGAAAGGGATGATCTGTTAAGCATGAGACGTTCTCCGGAGAGCAGTGAGCCGGGGACCGGCGGGTGGCCGGCCCCCGGCTCGGTAACAAGGCGCGTACGGCAGGTCAGAAATCGACCGCCGCGCAGTCGACGCCGCCGCCGGACGACATGGCGCAGACATGAGCGGGTACGGAAGAGAGGTTTTTGTTTTGAAACCTCCACTTTCCGTCACTGGGATTGACCGAGGTCATCCCGATGATGGCGCCCGTGCACATGCCGTCAACGGCAGCGCCTTGGTGAATGGTGATGGTGGCGGCAAAGCCGCCTCCAGGCAACTGACCGTTGCGGCCCTCAACCCGCAGTTCGTCGGGCTGTTTGCCTTCGGCGCGGTTGATGTCGACGTCATCCGGCTGGGGAGGAGTAGCCTCATCCGTGACCCGGATGATTCCCCACATCCCGGCCTCCATGAGAGGCTGCCGGCGGTCTCCGAAGATGAAGTCCCCGGTAGCCCCGGCGTCTCCGCCGGCGCCCCCGACCAGGACGGCGTCCACCGTCATGCCCGGAACCAGCACGTCGGCGGGCAACTGCTCGGAGCCGGCCATGTCCTTCTCCAGGAACCAGCGGTGGCCTTCTGTGTGGAAGACGCCCCGCTGTCCGCCCCAAGGCTTGCCCACGCGCAAGGTCATGGGCATGCCCGCAGGCACCGAGAAGGTGAGCCGCGGATCTCCCCAGACGTCGGAGTCGAAGACGTCTTCCGGATCGTTTTCGAACTGCCGGGCGTCGAAAGGCTCCGAAGCGTAGCTGATGCCGTGTATGCCGACCGAGTCGGGCGGATAAGGCATGGTGTTCTGCCCCATCCGCCGGTCGTCTTCGACAAAGAGCAGAACCGCTTCGCGGAATAATCCCTCCGAGGTTTCGATATCGGCGTGTACGCCGGTCGAAATCGGTATGGTGGTTCCCGGCATGTAGTAGGTCGAGCCGGGAGGTTCCACCACGAAAGCGGCATAGGCGCCCCGGAAAATGGTGTCGGTGTTGCCCAGATTGAGTGCGTTCACCAACCCGTGTTGCTCGTCCGCGTAGAAGCGGTAAGAGCGGGTTCCGCCGTCGGCTACCAGGGAGTGATAGTTGAGGCCCACGGCCGCCCCGAAAGAACGCTGAGGATCGAACAGCACCTCTCCCAGGTGGATACCGGCCCAGTTTTCGTTGGCGTTGTTGGTCAGGTTGATGTCGACGCAGTCGCCCTCGTTGACCCGCATGACCAGGGGTTCGATGGTGTCGACGCCGACACCCCCGAGCAGCCCGTAGACGATACCGCCGGAATCGACGATCTCGGTGGTGTTGTAGACCACGTTGCTCTCGGCGATCTCGATGTCGAAGGTCTTGGTGGGCGCTCCCGGAAGACAAGGATCACCCGGTCCTCCGCCAAGGCTGGGCGGAGCGCCTCCCGTGAAGGAGAGCTCGGGGAATCCCGATCCGCCGGGTGGAGTCAGTCCAGGCAGCGGCTGCAAGGTAGGCTGCAGCGTGTCGTGGACCCGCATCAAGCCCCAGGCTCCCGATTCGAAGTCGCTGGAGATGGTGCTGTAGTAGAGGTAGTCGCCGGGATACCCGGCCACGCCTCCGGCACCGCCCTCCAGGGCGAAGTCGAAGCGCTCGGAGATGCCGATGAAGGTGGTGTCCACCTCGTTGCCGGTGTCGGCAAACCGCTCCACCTTGAAGCGGTGGCCGCTTACGCGCAGGCCTCCGACCCGTTCCACCAGGCCCATGCCGCGGAAGACGACGGGGTCTCCCACGTAGGCCCGCAGCTCTTGGGTGAACGGATCTCCGTGAGTCACCGAAGAGAAGCGGAAGGCTGGATCACCCATGCGCCGGTCAAAGGGCTCGCTGCGCAGGTTGATGGTTCCTCCGCCGTTATCGAACTGTCCGATGGCGGCACTGTTGTTGTGGAGGAAGACCACGAACTCGCGGAAGGGCCCGTCGGCATCGAAGGCCGCGGGAATTCCCAATTCCCCGGTTTGGGGATTGGAAATCTCGTTGGAACGCGGAGCGCGGATATCGACCAGGGTTCCCGAGCGGACCTCCAACCCGTTGACCGGATCATGGTAGGTCGATCCCTTGGGCTCCACGATGTGGGCTCCGAAAAGGCCGTGGTCCCAGTCCTTGAACTCGACGTGGGTATGGAAGAACACCGTGCCCGTGTCGACGTCCGAGTACCAGTTGTAGCGCACGAATTCAACGCCCACCGATTCTCCTGAGGCGTGCGCGAACAGCAGTGGATCGCCGTCCAGATCGATGGTCAGGCCGTTGATGGCCTCGATGCGGCGGATCTCGGTGCAGGGGAAGGGCTGAGGATCGGTTGGGTCGGGGTTGGGACAAACTCCCTCGCCCAGCCCGATGCCGATCCAGATGCCCGGGCGCAGCCGGTTGACGTTGGTGACATTGATGCTGGTGGCTCCAGCCGGCGCGTTGGCCGCCAAGAAGCGGTTCTCGTTGAGGTGAGGACGGATCGACTGCTCGTAGGAGAAGCCGGTGATGACGCCGTCCGAGGCCTGCGGGTCAAACTGCACGAAATGGCTGTGAATGTTGACCTTTGAGAAGTTGCTGTTGAGCGGCCCGTCGGGGATCTCGTTGGTGAGCAAAACCTCCACGCAGTCGGCCACATTGGAGCGTATAGCCAGAGGCTCGGCCGGCTTCTGCCCCGCGAATATGGCGGCCTTGTCCTCATTGAGGGCGAAGATCATGCCGTCGGTATCCACGTTTTCAGGCGAAACCTGGATGGGCAAGGTGATGGCCGAGGTCGGATAGTAGATCTCGCGGGCGCCCGGCAGATGCGGGCAAAGGCCGTCGGCCCGGGTGCCCAGTCCGTCCTCGCCCAGCCAGGGCGCTCCGGTATGCCCATTGCCCGAGAAGGGCGGACGCTGGGCCAGATGGGGCCTGAAGAGCGGCCAGGTGTAGCGTCCGTTCTTGGGATTGAAGAGGATCTCGGGACGCTGGCCCGGCATGTCCGACTCATAGTTCGGGAAGGCCACGAGAGCTTCCGGCTCGCCGAAGTAACGGATGTTGCCGTTGTCGAAGACCTTGATCCAGTCCCAAACCGTGGCGTCGAACTTGTCGATCCTCACGCCGGGAGGCGGAAGCTGGTTCTCGATCAGGCTTTCGACGGAAATCTCCGTCATCGGGTCGGTGACGTTGAGGACGATGGTCCTGTCGCCGTTGACGGTGCCGATGGTGGTTCCCAGCAACTCGAAGGCGCTCACTCCGCCTTGAGGAGGCGCCGTGTTGCCCTGGAAGAGTCCGGGCACCACGGCCAGAGCCTTGCCGTTGACGTTGCTCTGAACCGTCTGCACGGTGCCGAAGACCCTCCAGAACGCCCACATCCCGGCGATGTAATGATGGCCGATGTGGCAGTGGTAGAGAAAATCTCCCACCGACTGCTGACAGCCGCCGGCTCCGCACTCGTGCTCGAGATTGTAGCTGGTGCCGGGTCCGATCGACTGCGAGTCGAGGTGAGTGGAGAAGACGTTCTGCTGAGGAACCTTGGTCAGTCCGCTGAAGAAGTCGTTGTTGGGGTCGGCGTTGGGGTTGCGCCGCCAACGGTCGCCACCTCCATGCAGGTGATGGACGTGAAAGACCTCCGATCCGCCGTGCATCAGGCGGGTCTTGGTGGCCTCGCCCAGATAGGAGCGCGGAATGGGAGTGGCGGGGTCGCCGAAGGGATAAGAGGCGTAGCCCAGGGCCTTGCCGGTCGACTCCAGCAGCAGGCGGTTGCGGAACGGCTCAGAACGGTAGTTGAGGGCGCGGGCGGCTGGACGGTAGATGTCGGCCACGTCGTCGACCTGGGGCAGGTCTTTCCCCTCGCCGTCTTGAATGCCGGTGAAGGTTTCGTCGCCAATCTCGTGATACATGATCACGAATTCGCGGAAGTTGATGCCGTTGGGATCGATGATGATCGATTCCCAGTTGTCGCCGTCCGACGGCATTCCGGTTTCAACGTCCACGTAGGTCGAGCCTTCCGGCTCGGCCACCACGGCTCCGAAAAGGCCGTGATTGATGCGCTGGCGGCTGGCGCCGTGATCGTGAAAGTAGTAGGAGCGCTCGGCATCAGGATCGGTGGGCATGGGCACTCTATAGGTGATCTGCCCGCCGTTGGGGGCGGCAAAGGTATTGGGATTCTCTCCCACCTCGCCTCCCGCGTTGTCGGCGTCGTGGGCCAGGCCCAAGATGTGGATCGAGGCCGGACCGTCGGTCAGCCGGTTGGTGAAGTTGAGCACCAGGCATTCGCCCAAGTTGGCGCGGATGACCAGGGGCTGAATGGGGTCCTGGCGCAGTCCGGTGGTGACGCGGTCGGGCAAGGGGGCCGCTTCCTGGGCCCTGACGTCGCTGATCCTGTGGTCGAGCACGTACATGAAGGCGTCGGGATCGTTGTCTCCGAAGCGGTTGAGCGTCATGGTCACGTGAATGGCCGAGACGTCGTAGACCCTCTCGGGCCCCCCGTCGGTACAGGCGTTGAAGGGCTGGGGGCCCATCTGTCCGTGCACCACGGCTTCGCTTCCCAAGTATCCGCTGCCCGTCACCAGCAACGCCAGGGCCGCCGTGCAAAGCGTGGCCCACTTGAAGACCGGCGCCAGAGGCGACCGGCGCCAGTTGAGCCGGGGCAGACGACGACGGAGCATGATGAAGAAGACCAGCATCAGGAGGGGCAGGAAGGCCGCCTGTTGGGTGGCGGCTGCCCGCACTCCGTCGCCAAGGGCTTGCAGGCCGAAAGCTCCAGCTTCATCTCCGGAGGCCCGAAGCGGATTGCGGACGGAGCTGAATGAGCACAATTGAGTGGTTTCGTCGATGGTCAAATCCGAGCGCACGGCCGTGGCTTGTACTCGGGCCAGCGGCAGGCCGTAGGTTTGACCGATTTCCTCGTGGGCCATGTCGCGCAGCGAAGCCAATGGTGTGACGAGCGCAAAGAGCAGCAGGGCCACCAGGGCTGCGGTGCCCTTCATGGGCATCCACTCGGCGCGGTCCATGGAAAGGCGCCGCGCCGCTCCCAAACCGAGGCTTAGAGCCAAGAGGACCAGAGGCAGCAGCGCCAGGTAATCAAGCGCCGCATGAGCCCCCAGGCCCACCATGCTCCAGTCCACCTCGGGATGGAGAAGTGCATTGACCATGTATTCCCAGGCCACCACTGCCAGGGCCAGCAAGGCTGACACCTGGAGCAGGCGGCGCAGAGATACGGCAATGCCTGTGTGGTTGGAATCACGTCGGTTCATGAAGTTCTCCTCGTGACTGTTAAGGGTTAGTTCTGACTTGTCTGGCTCAGCAAATAGGCAACGATGTCCGCCATGGCCTGAGCGGTCAGGATTCCTGAATACTCGGGCATGGCACTAGGCTCGGTGCAGGGTTGCCCGTCTCTGCACTCGGGCGAGATAAATTCGTTGGGGTCGAGAATCGACTGGTAAATGTACTGGGCCGCCGACAGCCCTTCCACGCGCTGGGCGGCCTGCCGTGCGATGGCTCCCAAGTGGGGGCCCACGTTGTTGCTATCCGGCACCGAAGGATCTCCGTGGCAGGCTGAGCATCCGTAAGTGGCGGAAAAGTGTTGGCGGCCCCTCTCGGGACGGGCCAAAGGAAGAAGCAGGGTAATGTCGCGCGGCCACTCGGTGGTGGTGGGACGGGCATGATAGTGGGCCGGCGGATGAGGTACCGGCATGTAGTGTTCCTCGCCGTCCCGCCGCCAGCGAAGTTTGAGGCTGCCGAAATCGCGGCTGGAGTCGAAGTCGAAATAAATGGCCGTGTTGAGAGTCTGTCCGGAACCCAGGTTGAGGCTGCCCAATTGGGCTCCCACTGGAGGATATTCGTTGCCCTGGCTGGAAACGAGGGTGAATTCCTCCCCCCGATACTCCTCGGCGCCGGGCCCCACAGTACGGAAGGTCAACTCGGCGCTGAGGCGCTGGTGTTCGTGGTCGGGCATGTCGGGCATCATGGTCGAGGGCTTGGCGAAATTCTCTCCATGATCCATCTGGTCGACCAGCCAACGGGTGCCCTGCAGGTGGGCCCGCAGGCCGCCGATCTCCGCCTCCCGCACCGGGACTTCCTGACGGGCCTCGATGATCAGCCACCAGCCGGCAACAGCCACGCACACCGCCACCAGCAGGATTAGAACCTCGGGCCGCAACAGCTTGGCGCGGGCGGCTGAGACGTTGCCGGCATGGCCGGACCGTGGCTGTCGAGGCCTTCGGGGGCGTCCCCTTTTGAATCTGCCTCCCATATGTCTCCTACTCTCCGTACTCGCGAACCGGGACCTCGACGGGCAACGCTCCGGCCTTTTCGAAATGCAGCGTTACAGCGACCGATTCCCCCACCTGGGGAAGCGGCTGGCCGATCCCCAGCAGCATGATGTGCTTGCCGCCCCGCTCCAGCTTGAGGCTTGAGTTGGCGGGCACCGCGAAGCCGTCGGGAGCGGCACGCATGCGGGCGACTCCGTCCTCACCTTGGGAGGTCTGGTGAGTCTGCACGTCCTGCACGCCTTCCACTTCAACCCTGATCAGGCGGTCTTCGCTATCCCCCGAATTGATCACGTCCATGTAGACGGCCCCGCTGCCTCCTCCCGGCACCACGTGCAGGCGCTGATTTTCGACCCGCAGCGGCTGAGAAGGATCAGCCGCCGAACAGGCCCACGAGAAGAGCAGAAGGCTCCACAACATAAGGGACGGAAACTTCAATAGTGAAGAGTTGTTCAATGTCATGACGGGTGGTGCGTCCTCTCCCCCTAGCGGCTCACCATCACCTCGGACTGCACCAGCTTGCGCACGTCGGCCAGCATGCGGTCAACCTTGGCGTTGGGAGGGAACCTCAAGCGCAGCTTGCCCCCAGAATCAAACAAGTAGATATCGGGGGTGTGATCGACATAGTAAAAGCCGTTGTCGCCGGGCGGGCCGAACTGTACGATCACGCCGAACGTCTCAAGCATCTTGCGCATGCTCCCCTGCTCTAAATGGATGCCGTAAAACGACGGATCGAAGCCCGGTACGTACTGTGCCAGCTTGTCCACCGTATCGCGCTGCGGATCGACCGAAACGAAAACCACGGCCAGGCTGTCCTTGTCTTCGCCCAGGTCGCGGGAAAGCTGCTTCAATTTGGCCAAAGTGAAGGGACATACGTCCGGGCAGAAAGTGTAGCCGAAACTCACCAATGAAACCTTTCCCTTCAGGTCCTCCAATCGGAACGGCTCGCCGTCCCAATTGGTGCCGCTGAGGCGGGGATTCTCAAGTTCCGGACCGACCACCGTTCCGTTGAAGCCTCCCTGGTCGGCGGCGCAGGCCGCTGTCAGCAAGACCGCCAGCCAGGTTAAACTCTTGATACAGGTTTGCAAGGCTAGATTCGTGGACACGCGCAGTGCTCCTCCTCCCGGACCGTCGTTTCAAGGCAGACCTACGGCTCGCCGGGCCGGGCTCGAAAGGCTTCATTTACGAATGCCAGCACTCTTGAACGGAGCCCAGCTACACGGGTCGACCGGTATGACAGCCGATCATCCGTCCCGGATCAGTTGTCCGCCCACATCGGATTTTGGAGAGGGATCAAGCTTGAGACGCCGCCTCTTGACGGTCTCCCTCAAGACCGCACAAGGTTGACTGATAGTCGCTCAAGTATCCTATTGATCCTTAGTGGTTTTTCCTTCGCTCAGTGATGGGCCTCAATATAGCCATCCAAGATTAAATAGTCAAGGGATTTTTGAATGATGTGCCGACTTTCTCTATCCGATTCGCTCACGCCCGCGCACGGCGGCCCCGCCAGCAGCGGCAGCCGCGGCAGCAGCCGCAATCTATAGGAATTTAAATTCCTGATTGATAAAAATGAATTAGACTTATACCTCATTCTGGAGCAATTCTCATCGTTATTAGTCAATATCTTTTCTGCCATTGACATACTGGACTTGCTTCTTCATAGTAGCAAATGAGTGCCAGGGACCTAACCGATCACTTCTGTTTTCGAGGAGATAGAACATGAGGAACATCGTCCTTCGACTGGGTTTTGCGACGCTCCTGCTGTGTGCGCTGGTGGTGTCCGCCTCGGCCGTGACTTTGCAGCCGAGCCCCATCGGCCCTTGCAAGAATTCGGGTATTCAGTGCCTTGACGTGTGGGATCCCGTCATCTGCGACAACGGCCAAATCTACTCCAACCTGTGCTACGCCAAGCGGGCCTGCGCGACCGGCTGCGTTCCGCTGGGCGGCGGCCCGACTTCGTAACGGAGGCCTGCGCTCGCCGGGGCTGACCCTGGGCTGGCGAATCGCTCGCCTTCAGCGAGCCCGGACTTGACTTCTGACACAGTCGCTGGGCTGGCGAATCGCTCGCCTTCAGCGAGCTTGGACTTGACTTCTAACACAGTCCCTTGGGCAGACGAATCGCTCGCCTTCAGCGAGCCCGGACTTGACTTCTGACACAGTGGCTGGGCTGGCGAATCGCTCGCCTTCAGCGAGCCCGGACTTGACTTTGAACACAGTCGCTGGGCTGGCGAATCTGTCCCTGTCAGGGACAAAAAACGGCGGCCCTGGCTCAGAACTTATGACCGGCAGCACTAGCGAGCTACCGGGTCTGCTGCCGGGTATGGCGACGCATGCTGCTGTGCTCTTGGCCATGCTCGTCACGCCAGGTCCACTGGCTGGTGAAATGATCGTCATCCT
>DATIPQ010000110.1 GCA_035471785.1 Acidobacteriota bacterium | reverse complement strand
CTCGTCCTCCATCTCCAGATGCACCGGCCCTTCCCGAAGGGGATCGGCTTGGGTGTCCAGGTTCGACATCCAGAGAGCGCCCTCGACCAGGCTGCGGTCCTTGAGGACCAGCCTGCCCGAACCGAGGTGAAGGACGATTCCTCTCAACAGGCTGTCCCCTTCCAGCACCACATCACCTTTCAGGACCAGCAGTCCTTGGAAGTGGAGCGGGCCGGCGGGCGGTGAATCGAGGAAAGCGATGGGGCTCCCGGCCTGCCCGGCCAAGGCGGGCAGCCGCTCCAGAAAGCCCTCCCAGAACCCGCTCACCAGGCGTCGCTGCCGCTGTTGGTCTTGCAGCCAGTCGAGACGGGCGTCGTGAAGGGAAGGGGAGTCGTCTCCTCCCAGCACCCGCTGGCCCGGCGTCCCCGCCAGGGATTGGGCCAGGTCGCCGGCGATGCGGTCGTCCCGTTTCGAGAACCAGGAGATGCCCGGTTGCTCCCCTCCGTCGACGAGAAAGTCGCTTCCCATCCAAAGGAAGGTTCCGCCGTCGGCAAAGACGGTCAGAGCGCTGTCGAGCTCGAAGGCCCGCTCGCGGCGCAAGCGGGCTTCCGCCAAGGTCAAGCTGTTGCGCAGCCAGGGCAGGAGGGGATGGCGCAACCGCAGGGGCGCAATGCCCAGGCTTCGCAGCAGCAGGATCCCGTCGCGATCCTCCTGAGCCGGCTCCTCGGGATTGTTGGAAAAGCGCAGTGCGTAATAGCCGCGCAGCGGCTCGGCTTGGGTGTCGCTGCCCAGGTAGCCGGGCGGGAGGCCGTCGTCGCATTGAGGAGTCCATTGGGCGGGATCGATTTGACGCGCCTCCTCCAATGACAGGGGCATGCGCATGGCTGGGCCGGAAGGACCGGCGCAGAGCCTTCCGTCCCGGCCTTCGAGAAGGGCATCCGGTTGCAGCCCCGGCAGCAGAGCACGCCCGTATTCCAGGCCGTTGCCGGCCATCAATTGAGAATGCAGGCGCGCCTCGGATTGAAGCGCCTGACGCCACAGCAACTGGACTTGCAGGTGGATGGCGGCCGCCAGCAGCGAACTCAGGAGCAACAGCAGCATGACGCTCAGCAACACGAACCCGCCCTGCCCGACCTTCTCTCGCTCTCTCTGGCTTGGAGGTTTCATCGTTCCACCTCCGCAAAGAGGTTGGGCCGGAAGTTAGGAAGGGCGAAGTCGAGAAAGAAGGCTTCTTCTTGAGGGGCCGCCGCACCCAGCAGCGATCCCGGCTGGGCCGGTTGCAGGTGCAGGCGCAGCCAATTCGACGCCCTCCGCTCCACCCGCATGGAGGCGACGGACTGCACCACCGGTTGGTAGAAGCCTCTTCCGCTGCGCACCTGCAACTGACCGGCCTGCACCCGAAGGCGCAGGAATTCGAAGGGTTCGCCCAGGTCGCCGTCGGGAAAGCTGCCTGCTCCTTCCAGGTCGCTTTGCAGCGCCAGGATGCCGTTGGAAACCTGCACTCCGGGCCAGCCCTGCTGGTGGCGTCCGTTGCCCGCCGGAGCCAGCCATCCGGCCAGCAGCGAGGGAACCGTCCACACGGCGCCGTTGCCGGCGGCCAGACGGCTCAGGTCGGAGGCCCAGGTCTGCATGGGTTGCAAAGCGGCCAGAAAGGCGCTCAGGATCACCAGTCCCAGCGCCAGGGCCAGCAAGGCTTCGAGGAGAGAGAATCCATCCTGGCCTCCGCCTTTTCTTGTCCTGTTGTCATCTGAGGCCATGAATTACCTCCCAGCGAAGCTTGATTCTCTCTGCGTGGCGCCCTTGACCGCCGCCGTCCGTTTCCAGCAGCAGGCGTTTCAGCGGCAAGGCTCGGGCGGCCGGTTGAAACACGTCTCCCTCCCCCGCCGGATCTGCCCGCAGGCGTTGAGCCCGGTTCCAGGCTTCGACCGCCGCAGTCCAGCGTTGGCGGGCCTGGCGGTACTGATCGACGCTGCCGGCCACTACCGGCAGCAGCGACAGGAGAGCCGCCAGCAGGATCACTATAGCGGTCAATACCTCCAAAAGACTGAAGCCGCGATCACAATTGAGCGGCTTTTTTGGCCTCTCGGGCTGTTTTTCTCTCATTTTGCCTCCTTTTCTTCATCAACATGGGCTTGGCGCACCCGCCCCCAGGGAGCCACGATCACGTCCAGGGAGCCGAATCGCCCTTGCAGCCGGAAGCGTCCGGCGGGGGCGGCTTGTCCCCGCGAGAAGAAACGCAGCGGACGGCGCGGCGCGGACACCAGGCGGACCTGCTGGGGCAGGAAAATCCAGCGCAGGGGGGGAGCCTGGCCGATACGCAGGCCCAGTCCGCGCCCATCAGGACCCGGCACTACTTCCAACGGCGCCGCTCCCGCCAAGGCCAGCGTGCGGGCCGAGCGCAGCAGTCCTGCCACCTGGAAGCCTCCCTGCTGCAGCCGGTAGTGATCGGTCAAGCGGCTGTAGACCCCCGCGCCGATCGCCCCAGCCACGGCCAGAATGGCCACCACCAGGAGCAATTCGATGAGTTGAAATCCTCGCTCGTTCATCGTTGTCCTCCACCCTTTACTAACGCGTCAGGGTGGGGGTTGAGCGAGGTTCAGGAGAGATTTTTTGCGTTAAAAAAGCAAAGGCCGCCCTCAGAGTCCGCGATTGGCTCCGAGAAGCGGCCTGGAAAAGCGGTTTGCACGTTACTGCACGGTGAAATCCGTTTGCAGCGTAGAGGTGCCCCAAGAGAAAGACAGAGAGCCCGATTGGTCACCCCTCTTCTCCACTTCGATGGTGAATTTCTCAACCCTGCTGCCGATGCTCTTGAGTGTAAGGGGCACCTCGGCCAGATCCTGGGAGGGATCGTGCTGAGTTCCCCATTGACCGGTCTGCTTGTTGATGACCAGGTGCCATTTGTCGGCTTCCACCTTCTTGGCGAAGAGAGAGTAGGTGCCGGCCGGCACTTGCACGTCTCCGAAGCTGAGGTCGGCTTGGCTGTGCAGTTCGGTGGCCTGGTTCATGCCCAGGCGCCACACGTCTCCGACCGCCAGTTCACTCTGCGGATTCTGGCGCCCCTGAAGGTTGGGACGCCCGTATTCGATCTTGATGGATTTGCCGGCGATCGTGGCCTCAGCGGTGCCGCGGCTTTGCGCGGGCAGCCAGTTCGCGGCAACCAGAACCATCAGAACAGCGATGAGGGATCTCGACATCTTCATCCCATCTCCTCTCGATTCGATGAGGTGATCACTTGACTTCAACCTTTGTATTATAGCGCTTCACGGCCCCTTCAGCAGACCCCTGGCCTATAATTCCGGCGATGATCGCCCGATTGAAGGGAACCATTGCCGAGAAGCACGCCGACCGCGTGATCCTGGACGTGAGAGGAGTGGGCTACGACGTCCACATCCCCGTATCCACCTATTACGAACTGGGGGAGGAGGAGCAGGCTGTCGAACTGCGCATCTATACTCACGTCACCGACAGCGCCATTACCCTCTACGGATTCCGTACGGCGGACGAGAAGAAGCTTTTCACCATGCTCATCCAGATCAGCGGCATCGGTCCGCGGCTGGGTGTGGCCATCCTTTCCGGACTGCCGCCGGAGGAGTTCGCCCAGGCGGTGAGGGGGGGCGATCTGCGCCGCATCACCTCGATTCCCGGCATCGGCAAAAAAACCGCCGAGCGCCTTCTATTGGAGATGCGCGACAAGATGGCGGCCTGGCAGTCCTCTGAGGACTCGCCGCCGGCGCTCGCCTCGGGAACGGCTGCCGACGACGTCGTATCGGCCCTGGTCAATCTCGGCTACAGCCGCAGCGAGGCCGAAAAACGGGTGGGCAAAGCCAACAAGGATACCGAGGCGGAAGAGTTCGAAGTCCTGCTGCGGGCTGCTCTGCGCGGATAACAGGGGCGGCGGACGGGGACGACCTTCAATAGACTACAATGGTGGCGGCGGATTGCCGCGGAGCCCATGGACGAAGAAACACGCATTATCGACGCCGCTCGTCAGCGAGAGGACGAGAGCAGTTTCGAGAACAGCATTCGTCCCCGTTTTCTGCGCGAGTTCATTGGCCAGGAGCAGCTCAAGAACAACATGGCCATCGCCATCAAGGCGGCCATGCAGCGCGAGGAGGCCATGGATCACGTCCTGCTCTTCGGCCCGCCGGGACTGGGCAAGACCACTCTGGCCCAGATCATCGCCAACGAACTGGGCGTCAACGTCCGCTCCACCGCCGGACCCACCATCGAAAAGCGGGGAGACCTGGCCGCCATCCTCACCAATCTGGAAGAAAACGACGTCCTCTTCATCGACGAAATCCACCGCCTGCAGCCGGCCATCGAAGAGATCCTCTACCCGGCCATGGAGGACTTCCAGATTGACATCATCATCGGCGAAGGGCCGGGGGCCCGCTCCATCAAGATCGACATTCCGCCCTTCACCCTGGTGGGGGCCACCACCCGCACCGGACTCCTCACGGCGCCTCTGCGGGGACGCTTCGGAATCACCCAGCGGGTCGATTTCTATGAGGAGGACAGCCTGAAAGCCATCGTGCGCCGCTCGGCGGGCATCCTGGGCGTGGAGGTGGATGCCCAAGGGGCCGGCGAGATCGCCCGCCGCAGCCGCGGCACGCCCCGCATCGCCAACCGCCTGCTGCGCCGCGTGCGCGATTACGCCCAGGTCAAAGCCCAGGGCAGCATCGACGCCGAGGTGGCGGGCGAAGCCCTCAAGATGATGAACGTCGACCGCTACGGATTCGACGAAACCGACCGCAAGATCCTTCTCACCATCATCGAGAAATTCGGCGGCGGCCCGGTGGGGCTGGGCACCATCTCGGCGGCCGTCAGCGAAGAGAAAGACGCCATCGAGGAAATCTACGAGCCCTACCTGATGCAGATCGGATTCCTCGACCGCACCCCCCGCGGCCGGGTAGCCACCCGCCGCGCCTACCAACACTTCGGCCTCGACCCTTTGAAACCGGGCCAATCGAAACTCTTTTAACTGCGAATTGGGATTGGACTTGGCGAGTTCGACCGCCCGGTCGCCAGGGTGGTCCTACTCCTCCAGGCGGACTTTGTAGTTGCCGCGGCTCTGGTCGTATTCCAGCGAGATGTCTTCGTTGGTTTCGGCGTCCTTGAGCAGCTCCGAGAAGGTGCGGTAGCCGTACTGCCGCTCGGTGAAGCCCGGATAGACGCGGCGCAGGGCCTGCTTGATGACCGATCCCCACAGCGGATCGTAGTCGGCTTCAAGATTGCGCGAGATCTCCATGAGCTTGTCCAGCGCCTCCTGCTTCTTGGGCGACATCTTGCGGGCGCCCTTTTTGGGCTTGCGGCGCGTGACCTTGGAGGCGCTGACCAGGTCGTCGTAGAAGATGAATTCGTCGCAGTTGTTGACCAGCAGGTCTGAAGTGGAGCTCTTGACGCCGCAGCCGATGACGCGCTTGTCGTTTTCCTTCAGCTTGGCCACCAGGGGCGAAAAATCGCTGTCTCCCGAGAGCAGCGCGAAGATATCGATGTGCTGCTTGGAGTAGCAGAGGTCCATGGCGTCGACCACCATGTGGATGTCGGCGCTGTTCTTGCCGCTCATCTTGGACTGGGGGATGTCGACCATCTCGATGCCCTGCTTGTGGAATTCCCTCTGGGCCGAGCGGTAGCGCCGCCAGTCGCAGTAGGAACGCTTGAAGACGATGCGGCCTTTCTCGAGCAGGCGCCGCAGCACCATCTCCACCTGGAAGTCGCCCCAGTTCATGTCGCGGACGCCCAGGGCCAGGTTCTCGAAATCGACGAAAACGGCAATGCGTGGTTCAGTCGCCATACCCTGCGGATTGTATCCCTCACCCGTCACAGGTTCAAATGAGCACGTCGCGCGGCTTTGCTATATTTGAAGCCATGCAGGACCGTGAGGAGCGGGAACTGATCTGCGAGATCGGCCGCCGCATGTACGACAAGGACCTGATCGCGGCCAACGAAGGCAATCTCTCGATTCGCCTGGGCGACCGGCTGCTGGCCACGCCTACAGGCATGTGCAAGGGCTTCATGCAGCCCGACGACCTGGTCTACACCGATCTGCAGGGCAAGCAGGTGGGCGGACGCCGCAAAGTGTCCTCGGAGATCCTCATGCACTCAGTGGTCTACCGCCGCCGTCCCGACGTCAAGGCGGTTTGCCACGGTCATCCCGTCTACGCCACGGCTCACGCCGTGGCCGGCATTCCGCTCACCGAGGCGCTGATGGCCGAGGTGGTGGTGACGCTGGGATGCGTCCCCGTGGCCCCTTACGGCACCCCCTCCACCGCCGAGCTGGCCGAGAGCCTGGAGGGGCTGGTGGAAAAGCACGACGCCATCCTGCTTTCCAACCACGGGGCCCTGACCTTGGGGCACGACTTGGAGCAGGCTTTTTTCCGCATGGAGATTCTGGAGCACTACGCCAAGATCGCCATCTTGACCAAGGTGCTGGGACGCCAGTCTTTGCTCAAGCGGGAACAGGTGGACCGCCTGTTTGACCTGCGTTCGAAATATGGTATAAGTGGCGCTGATTCCGACTTAGGCTGCGCCATTACGTCCGACGACAGCGATCAATCCGTTCATCTCTCGCGCAGCGAACTGGAAGACTTGATTGAAACCGCCGTCCGTCAGGTGGCGGAGCGGTTGTCGTCCAACTAGGCGCAACACTTCCGGAGGGAAGGGAATAGATGGCAGAGTCGATGGAAGCTTTGGGAATGGTGGAAACCAAGGGGTTGGTGGCCATGATCGAGGCGGCCGACGCCATGGTCAAGGCAGCCAAGGTCGAATTGGTGGGCTATGAGAAGATCGGCAGCGGACTGGTCACGGCCATCGTCCGCGGCGACGTCGCGGCCGTCAAGGCGGCCACCGACGCCGGAGCCGCAGCCGCCCGCCGAGTCGGCGAACTGGTCAGCGTACACGTCATCCCCAGGCCGCACGGCGACCTCGACGAACGCTTGCCCATCGCCCTCAAGGGCTAGCCACCGGGAAACCCCGCCATGATCCTCGGTCGAGTCGCAGGTACTATTGTCGCCACCCGTAAAGACGAAAAGCTGCGCGGACGCAAGCTGCTGATCGTGCAGGTCCTCGACCCCGAAACCCTCGAGCCCGACGAGTCCAAGGGCTATCAGGTGTGTGTCGACACAGTGGGCGCCGGAGCCGGCGAAATCGTCATCACGGTGGGCGGCAGCTCGTCGCGTTTCGCCGCCGATTTAAAAGACCATCCCGTCGACACCGCCATCGTGGGCATCGTCGACACCGTCGACCTCAAGCTGAGTCCCGACAAGGTGGGGACCGCTTCCGAAGGGGGCGGCTCATGAAGATGGCTCGGGTCGTCGGCACCGTGGTCTCAAGCGTCAAGAACGAGACCCTGGAGGGCAAGAAGATCCTCCTGATCCGTTCCATCGACCGCCACGGACGCGAGTTCGGCAAACCCTTCGTGGCCCTCGACTCGGTGGGCGCAGGCATAGGCGAAGAAGTCTTCTACGCCCGCGGCAAGGAAGGCGCCTTCCCCTGGCACCCACAACCGGTTCCCTCCGACGCCTCCATCGTGGGCATCCTCGACCGCTACAACTTCAAGCGTCAGGGAGGCGAGTGACAATGGTCATCGGCAAGGTCGTGGACGAGATGGTTTCGACCCACAAGAAAGACTTCTTTCACGGCCAGAAGCTGCTGGTGGTGCAGCCGCTTGCCCTCTCCGGAGAGGACTGGGGCGAGGCCGTGCTGGCCATCGACGGGGCCGACGCCGGAATCGGGGACCAGGTTTTGCTGGTGCAGGACGGATTCGCCGCCATGCACGTGTTGGGGCAATTCTACGTTCCTGTCGACGCCGCCGTCATCGGGGTTATCGATCACGTCAACCTCTATTGAGCGAGGACCCGCCGAATGAAAGCCAAAGTTGTCGTCACCCTCAAAGAAGGCGTCCTCGACCCGCAGGGAGCCACCATCAAGCGGGCTCTGTCGCAGATGTCCTACCGGGGCGTGCGGGAGGTCCGCCAGGGCAAGTACTTTGAGCTCGAGTTCCAGGACGCCTCCGATCCTGACAAGGTGCGGCAACAGGCCGAAGAGATCGCCCGCAAGGTCCTCTCCAACCCGGTCATCGAAAGTTTCCGCATCGAGGAGATCCAGTGAAATTCGGCGTTGTCGTCTTTCCCGGCACCAATAGCGACCACGACACCCATCACGTGCTGTCTGAAGTCATGGGCCAGGAGGCCGTCTATCTGTGGCATCAGGAACGCGACCTGAGGGGTTGCGACGTGGTCGTCCTGCCCGGAGGATTCGCCCACGGAGACTACCTGCGCTGCGGCGCCATCGCCAAGTTCTCGCCCATCATGGACGCCGTCCAGCGGCACGCCCAGGGGGGAGGCATCGTGATGGGCATCTGCAACGGCATGCAGATCTTGCAGGAAGCCGGCCTGCTGCCCGGAACCATGCTGCGCAACCGCGAACTGAAGTTCGTCTGCGAGCACGTTTACTGCCGGGTGGAACGCACCGACACGCCCTTCACCAGCGCCTGCCGGGAAGGTCAGTTGCTGCGCATGCCCATCGCTCACAACGAAGGCAACTTCTTCGTCAGCGACGAAGAGCTGGCAAGGCTGGAGGCCAAGCGCCAGGTGCTCTTCCGCTACGCCGACGCCCAGGGACGAGTGGGGGAAGACAGCAATCCCAACGGATCGGCGGGCAACATCGCCGGCATCCTCAACGAGCGGGGCAACGTAATGGCGCTCATGCCCCATCCCGAGCGGGCCGCTGAAGAGGTGTTGGAAAGCGCTGACGGACGGTTCATCTTTCAGTCTTTGGTGGACTCATTGGCGGGGCGGCTGCGTTCGGCCTGAATCATCTTGAAATCCCGAGTCCTATGGCGTCCTTGGTTGAGTTCCTTTCATCCGCGGGAGCCGGGCTCGAGGTCGGGGAGAAGCACAAGTGCCCATCAGCACCGAGGTTATCGAAGGTCACGGACTGACCTCCGAAGAATTCGACCGCATCGTGGAGATGCTGGGCCGCGAGCCCAACATGACCGAGCTGGGGATCTTCTCGGTAATGTGGTCTGAACACTGCAGCTACAAGAGTTCGCGCGTCCACCTCAAAACGCTTCCCACCGAAGGTCCGCAGGTCATCGAGGGGCCGGGCGAAAACGCCGGGGTGGTGGATGTCGGAGACGGCCTGGCGGCCGTCTTCAAGATCGAGTCCCACAACCATCCTTCATACATCGAGCCCTATCAGGGAGCGGCCACCGGGGTGGGGGGCATCATCCGCGACGTCTTCACCATGGGGGCGCGTCCGGTGGCCTGCATGAACTCGCTCCACTTCGGACCCCTCGACCGTCCCCGCAACCAGCTCACCATGGAAGGCGTGGTGGCCGGAATCGCCGGCTACGGCAACTGCATGGGCATCCCCACGGTGGGAGGCGAGATCTATTTTCAGGACCGTTACGGAGCTAACCCCATCGTCAACGTTTTTTGCTTGGGCATCGCCAAGGCCGACCGCATCTTCCGCGGAACCGCCTCGGGGCCCGGCAATCCCGTCATCTACGTGGGCGCCAAGACGGGACGCGACGGCATCCACGGCGCCACCATGGCCTCGGAGGAGTTCTCGGAGGACTCGGAAGCCAAGCGTCCCACCGTGCAGGTGGGGGATCCGCTGATGGAGAAGCTGCTGCTGGAAGCCTGCCTGGAGGCCATGGAAAGCGGGCTGGTCATCGGCATCCAGGACATGGGGGCGGCCGGACTGACCTGCTCCACCACCGAAATGGCCTCGCGCGCAGGGCAGGGCGTTCGGGTCGACCTGTCCAGGGTGCCCCAGCGCGAGAAGGGCATGACGCCCTACGAGATCATGCTTTCGGAGTCGCAGGAGCGCATGCTTCTGGTGGTTGAGAAAGGCAGCGAAGACCGCGTACTCGAGATCTTCCGCCGCTGGGACCTGGACGCGGTGGTGGTGGGCGAAGTCATCGAGACGCCTAAACTGCTGGTCGACAACGACGGCGACCGGGTGGCCGAGCTGCCCAACCGCGGACTCACCGACGAAGCGCCTCTTTACCGGCGTCCGATGCAGCGTCCTTCTTACCTGGACGAACTGCCCGACTGGCGCCGGCTCGGCTTGTCCCAGCCTGAGGACTGCGGCGAGGTGCTGACGCGCATGATGTCGTCCGAGCACCTTTGCAGCCGGCGCTGGGTCTACCGCCAGTACGACCACGTCATCCGCACCGACACGGTGATCATGCCGGGGTCCGATGCCTCCGTCCTGCGCCTCAAGGGGACGCGGGGCGGACTGGCCCTGAGTCTGGACGGCAATCCGCGCTTCTGCTACCTGGAGCCGCGCATGGGGGCGCGGCTGGCGGTGGCCGAGTCGTGCCGCAACGTGGTGGCATCGGGGGCGCGTCCGCTGGCGGCCACCAACTGCCTCAACTTCGGCAACCCGGAGAATCCGGGCATCATGTGGCAGTTCGCCGAGGTGGTGGCCGGTATCGGCGAAGCCTGCAGTGTCTTTTCCACCCCCATCACCGGCGGCAACGTCAGCTTCTACAACGAAACCCGGGGAGAAGGCATCTTCCCCACGCCCGTCATCGGAATGCTGGGAAAGATCGAGGACCTGAGCCAGGTGCGCGAGTCCCACTTCCTGGCCGAGGGCGATGTGGTTTACCTGCTGGGCGAGACCCGCGCCGAGCTGGGCGGATCGATTTACCTGGAGTGCCAGGGACAGCCGCTGGCGGGACCTTGTCCCCAGCTTGACCTGGGGGCCGAGGCGCACTTGCTCAAGCGGGTGCTGGACTGGGCCGCGCGCGGACTTCTGCAGTCCGTCCACGACCTCTCCGAAGGCGGACTGGCCGCTGCCATGGCCGAGTGCTGCTTCAAGCACGGGCTGGGCCTCGAAGCCGGGGTGGACGGCGAGCTGCGCTGCGACCACTTTCTTTTCAGCGAAACGCCCTCGCGCCTGCTGGTCAGCCTGAGTCCGCTGCGCGAAGAGGAGTTCCTAGGCGATCTGGACGGCCTTCCCGCCCAGCGTCTCGGCAAAGTGGGGGGGCGGCGTCTGCGTTTCCGCTACAATCAAAGCGTCTGCCTGGATCTCTCGGTAGAGGACCTGCGCAGCGCTTGGGACGGGCATTTTCCGTCCCTTTTCAAGCATTGACCCGACTGCAATTGACCCGACCGGATATGGACGACAAGTTCCACGACGAGTGCGGCGTTTTCGCCATCGCCGACCATTCCGAAGCCGCCAACCACGCCTATCTCGGACTGTTGGCCCAACAGCACCGGGGACAGGAGTCGGCGGGCATCGTATCGGCCCACGAGTCCGACCTCTACCCCTACCGCGGCATGGGCAAGGTCTTCGATGTCTTCACGCCCCAGATCATCGAGTCGCTGCCGGGACGTTCGGCCATCGGGCACGTGCGTTATTCCACCGCAGGAGCCAGCAACCTGGCCAACGCCCAGCCCATCCTCACCGATTCCTGGCGCGGACCCTTGGCCTTGGCCCACAACGGCAATTTGCTGCACACCGACAAGCTGCGCCGCAGCCTGGAGTCGGAGGGCGCCATCTTCAACTCCACCAGCGACACCGAGGTCATCCAGCACCTGCTGGCGCGCTCGCCCAAGCAGGATCTGACCGAGGCGCTGCGCGACGTGCTGGCGCTGATGCGGGGGGCTTTTTCGCTGGTGCTGCTGACGCCCCAATGCATCTACGCCGCTCGCGACCCGCTGGGCTTCCGTCCGCTGGCGCTGGGCAGGCTGGAGGGCAGTTGGGTGGTGGCTTCTGAGACGTCCGCCTTCGACCTCATCGGCGCCGGCTACGTACGCGACGTCGAGCCGGGCGAGATCCTGCTCATCTACGGCCAGCAGACCTCCTCATACCACCTGCCCCCCGCCGGGCGCCGGGCTCACTGTATCTTCGAGCACGTCTACTTCGCGCGTCCTGACAGCCGCGTCTTCGGACGCAGCGTCCACATCAGCCGCCACGAGATGGGACGCCAACTGGCCCGCGAAGCCCCTGTTCCCGCCGACATCGTGGTCCCCGTTCCCGACTCGGGCGTGACGGCGGCCATCGGCTACTCGCAGGAATCGGGCATTCCGCTGCACATGGCCCTGATCCGCAATCACTACGTGGGACGCACTTTCATCGAGCCCAAGCAGTCCATCCGCAACTTCGGCGTCAAGGTCAAGCTCAATCCCGTCCCCGAGTTGCTGGAGGGCAAGCGGGTCATCCTCATCGACGATTCCATCGTGCGCGGCACCACCTCGCGCAAGATCGTCGAGATGGTGCGCGGCGCCGGCGCCGCCGAAGTCCACTTCCGCATCAGCTCCCCGCCCACCGTCTCTCCCTGCCACTACGGCATCGACACCCCCACCAAAAAGGAACTCATCGCCGCCAACAAGTCCGTCGAAGAGATCCGCGACCACGTCTCCGCCGATTCCCTCGAATACCTCTCCCTGGAGGGCCTCCGCCGCTCCGTCCAAGCCAACGGAAACTTCTGCTCCGCCTGTTTCGACGAGTCCTACCCCGTCCCCCCCGACCAATCCACCCACCAACCGAGGTTGTTTGCACTGGAAGAGTAAGACGGTCAAAGGCGCTCGTCTCACTAAGCCCGCACCCCGCTCAGTCCTTGTCGCGGTGGTGGATGAAGGGTTCGGCGCGGTTGCCCCAGGGGTGCCAGGTGTTGTCGATCTTAATGTCGATGAGCTGTTCCATGGTGTCGGGATCGGGGAAGCGCAGGGTTTCGCGGAAGGTGCGGGTGAGGCCCGGCAGTTCGGGGCTGGGAATGTGGGGGAAACCCTCGGGGTAGTGGACGTCGTAGATGCGTACGATCACGTCGGGTCTCTGGGCCTCGTAGTGGCCCTCGAAAAGGAAGCGCTGAGGGGCGTTGTAGCCGACGAAGCGCAGGCGCTCGTCGCGCGGGTCCCAGAAGATGAAGCCCTCCAGGACGGTCTTGTCGGGATCGGTGTGGTGACGGGCCTCGTAGATGCGGATGAGGTGGCGGCGGGGGCCCCATTCATGAGACATGGTCCAACGCACCTTCAATCCTGGGCGCGTTTCCAGGGCTTCGGCCGGAGCATTCCAGTTGCCGATAAGGGCACTGAGGGATTCCAGGGGGTTGGCTTTGGCTTCTTCCTGCAGGGTCGAAGGGGCTGGGAATGTCGGGTTGAGGAGGGTCAAAGCAAGGATAGTGAGCAACGCCTTAAGGCACATGAGAACTCCTTCCCCCCGATGCCCGCTAAGTGTAACCCAAGTTTGCATTCTGGACCAGCCAGTCTTGTTGAACACTGCCTCCATCGCCGCAAGGATGCGCCTCCCACCAGGCCTGCACCATGGTCCTTGACCGGGTGGAACTGCCCCCAGGAGGCGGTTTCCCAGGTCGCCTGCAGCACGGTCCTTGACCGGGTGGGACCGCCTCCAGAGGGCGGCTTCCCATGGTCGTCTGCACGATGATCCTTGGCCAGGTGGGAGGAGCATCCTTGCGGCCCTCCTTCGCCGAGGCTATGGAGGGCTTCGCAACTCTAGCCCTGCTCCTCGCTGGTCTTGGCGCCGCGGGCGCGGAGGAGTTTGGAGACGGACTCGCCGGCCAGGTCGAGAGGGGTGTGGCCGGCGGGGCGGAATTTGCGGCCGCGGCGGTTGATGTCGGCGCCGTGCTCGATGAGCAGTTGGGCCATGTCGGCCTGGTCGCGGGCGGCGGCGAAGTGGAGGGCCGTGGTGCCCAGGTGGTTTTGCTGCTCGACGTCGGCACCCCGGCGCAGGAGTTCTTCCAACATGTCGGGGCCGGTGCGCCCGATGACCGGGTACCAGAGCAACGCGAAGTCGTGGGCGCCGCGTTCGTGTATTCGCAGCGGGTCTTCCTCCAGCAGTTCCTTCACGCGCGGAGCGTCGTTGCGCATGACGGCGGTGACGACGGAGTAAGGCGCCCCTTTCTCCAGCAGGAAGTCGACCATATCGTGGCGTCCCATGTGGGCGCCGGCTTCCACCGCTCCCTCGGTTGTGGTGGCCACGGAATGGGCCAGGTCGGGATGTCGCTGCACGGTGGCGCGGACGGCGTCCAGGTCGCGGTGAGCGGCTCCCACCGTCTGCTCCCGCTTGAGGGCGGCAAAGGCGCTCAAGTCGGGAGCCCGGTAAGGCCGTCCGTTGACGTCGTAGGCCCGCCGGGAAGTGGAGTGTTCGCGATGAATGCTCTTTTCCTGCCGTAACAGCCGGGCAGCGCCTTCTTGGCCGGATGCTTCCGCCAGTTCCAGAGGCGTCCTCTCTTGGGCGTCCTTGGCCGAGAGGTCGGCTCCCTTGCGGATGAGCATTTCCACCAGGTCTGTTGAGCCCCGGGAGGCGGCGATATGCAGCGGCGTCCAGCCCAGCCTGCGGCTTCGCGACACCCAGTCCTGAGCGTCGGTTTCCGTCGCTTGCGCCGATGCGGGCACCGCTTCCGCAAGAGGATTGGAGTCGGCTCCGTTGGCCAGCAGAGTGGCGGCGCTCATCTCGGCCGTGGGCAGGTGGGGATGACAGAGAGCGGCCTGCAGGGGCGACCCGCTGGGGGGAAAGGTGCGCGACGGATCGCCGCTGTAGCGGTAGATGCGCCACAGGTCGCTGCCGGCGCCCCCCAGCGCCGCCGCGTACATGGCCGTTCCGCCGATGGGGTGGTCTGTGTTGATCTGTCCCGGAACCTGCGGCGCCAGTTGGTCGAGGCGCTCCCAGTCCAGCGCCAGAGCCGATTCGTGCAGGTCGGGCTGATATCCGTGGCGACGCAAGATCTGGCCGATCTCGGGGTGGCGGGCCTTGAGCGCGGCCGCGTAGGCCGTGAGTCCACCGTCTTGGCGGGCGAAAGCCAATCGGGCGTCCTGGGCCAGGAAGGCTTCGACTTTCTCGGCATCGCCGCGGCGGACGGCCTGGAAAAAGCGGTCAAGAGTATCTGACAGGTCCTGGGCCATGAGATGCGCCGAGGACAAGGCAGTCAACCCGGCAGTTCCAGCAATAACGGTAGTGGCGAATTGTCTTCGGTTCTGATGGGGCATATCGTTTCTCCTCTAAAATTAGACTTCGAGTGTCGTTCTCCTGGACGGAAAACTCAATGGAGAGGACCTACTCTTTCGCTGGAGCCGACCTAAGCTGGTAAGTCAGTGATGCGGCGGAGGTTAATCCATCTGCATAATCACGAGTTGGCGGGGAGTTGGGGCAGGGAGGCGGCTTTGCACCAATCAGGGCGGTTGCCGTCCAAGAGGCCGGGGGGCTAGGCTGGGAGCATGGAAAGGGAAGATGGAAGCGGAACCGTCCGCTTCGGCGCCTTTCGGTTCGACCTGGATACGCTTGAGTTAAGGCGCCGTGACAGGCCGCTACGGCTGCAACGGCAGCCGGCCAAGATGTTGGCCTTTTTGCTGCAGCGTCCCGGACGCCTGGCCACCCGCGAGGAGTTGGCCGACCATCTGTGGGGCGAGACCCATGTCGATTCCGATCAGGGACTCAACAATGCCGTCCGCCACCTGCGGAGCGTGCTGGGAGACAATGCCGAGTCCCCTGTCTACATCGAAACCGTCCCCCGCATGGGCTACCGCTTCATCGCTCCCCTCGAGCGAGTCGGTCAGCACACTTCCGGAGCGCCTGAGGCCGGAGTGGATTCGCCTCCGCCACGAGCTCAGACGAACATATGGCGTTGGGTCGGCGGGATGCTCCTGTTGGCCTTCCCGGCAGTCGTCTGGTGGATGCTGCAGGAGCGGTCAGCCGACACGTCGCCACAAGCTCACCCTGCCTACCAGGAGGCCATGAGCCTGCTCTCCAGCCAGATTTGGAAAGATCGCAAGGCCAGCCTCGATGCCTTCCAGCGGACCGTTGAACTCGCCCCCGACTTCGCTCCCGCCCGCCTTCACTGGGCCCAAGCCACCTGGCTGACCGCGGAAGAGTCGGGTCCGCTTCGTGAACTGGCATTGCAACGGCTCGAGCAGGCGATGAATCTCTTGCCCGAGGCGCCCGAAGCTCATCTGCTCAGGGCCGAAATAGCCTTCTACCACCAGTGGGATACGGAACTGGCCGATGAGCACTTCGCGCGGGCGCTGCAACTGGGGCAGGGACTTAAGGAGGTGCAACAGGCCGTGGCCCTGTACTCGGCTATCTTGGGACGCTTTGAGGCGGCCCGGCGACACGCCCAACTGGCCCTAGACCTCGATCCTTCAGCGCTCAGATCGTACCGGGTTGCGGGAATGGTCTATTTGCGCAGCGGCGACGCGCAGCGGGCCATTGAGCTGTGCAGCAGGGTTTCGGAGGTCAGCCCGGCTGTCGATTGCCTGGTAGGGGCTTATCTCGCCCGAGGCGATAGCGAGGGCGCCTTGCGCACCTTGACGCAATGGTTGCCGACCTCGAATCCGGGAGCGGAGACGCTGCGGCGGATCGAAGAGGCCTCCAGTCCCGAGGAGGCTCTGGAACGCCTCCTACGCTGGCGCTTTCATTTGCTCTCGGTGGAGTCCAGAGGGCCGGTGTCGTCACTCCCTGCCGATCGAGACCGCTTGCTGGAGATGAGCGTCTTCGGCGAGATCTCTTCACCGGGCCGTCTGGCCGAGGCCGCCATCCACGCCGGTGGCCGGGACTTTGCCCTGCAGCAGCTCACCAAGGCCCACCTCGAACGCTCGCCCAGTTTTTTGCGCTGGGCCGGCAGTCCCGCCTTCAGGCCTTTATTTCAACGCCCCGATTATCTAGAATTGATCGCCGCCTCGCCTTTAGGAGCAGCAGGCGCCGCCATAGCCGAATCACTCGGCCAGCAATGAAAAAGGAGGAGAGAGTGCCCCAATCGCCTGAAGAGATGGCCCAGGCCATGATCAACAACTTGAAAGAGAAAACCGGCAAGTCCCTGTCTCAGTGGCTCGAGATCACCCAGAGCGCAGGACTGGAGAAGCACGGGCAAATCGTCAATTTCCTCAAGAGCGAACACGGCATGACTCACGGATTCGCTTCGCTGGTGGCCCACAAGACCCTTAAAGGCGACGAGCCCAGCGGCGAAGAGCTGGTCGAACAGCAATACGCGGGGCCCAAAGAGCAACTGCGGCCCATCTACCAGGCCATCGTGTCAAAGGTCGAGTCCTTCGGAGACGACGTGGAGATTTCTCCCAAGAAGAGCTATGTCAGCCTGCGCCGCAGCAAGCAATTCGGACTCGTCCAGGCGTCGACCAAGACCCGCGTCGACCTGGGTATCAACTTGCCCGGCGCCGCTCCCGAGGGACGCCTGGAAGCCTCGGGCAGCTTCAATGCCATGGTCAGCCACCGCGTCCGCCTCGGCGATGCGGGCGAGGTCGACAAAGAAGTCGAAGGCTGGCTGCGAAAAGCCTATGAGGGGGCTTGAGGCCCTGAGTCCTCCTGCCAGCGGCGCTGAATGGTGCGCATCAGGGCGGGATAGACGATTCCATGGCGGAAGGGGCCGATGAGGCTCATGTAGACCTTGCCCAGCCTCCCCTTGGGTATGACGTTTACGGCCAACTGTGCGGTCCAGCGTCCGCTCTCGAGTTGCACCCAGCCCAGGTGGGTGAGGGCCTTGACGGTGGCGTTCTCGGTGCGCGAGAGCTGTTCGCGTCCGCTGCGGTAGCGCCCGGCTTTTCATAAGAGCGACGCCGAGTCTCCAAGAGCATGGGGCGCCTGGGCGGGGCGGGATTTCAGGTGGAAGAGGGCGGTCCGGCAGGTTCCTTTGCAGCCGGCTGGCTGATTCGAGCGCCTCAGGGGACCCGGGTGAGACTCGTTGGAGAGGCGTCCAGGGGGCGATAGGCCAACCGCTGCTCGTGACCGTTGTGCCCATCGCCGCAAGGATGCGCCTCCCACCAGCCTCCACCCACCCGCCTTGCCGCAGCTCAGTGGGAGGCTTGTGGCTTGGGGATGCCTTGCCGCCAGACTCCTCCTCCCAACCAGTCAGGCGGCTGGGTACAGGCATGCCTTGCCACCAGACTCCTCCTTGCAACCAGCCAGGCGGCTTGGTACAGGCCTGGTGGGAGGCGCGTCCCCGCGGCGATGGGCACAGCGATGTTTAAAGGCTGGATGCCGGTCGCGATCTGAACCGCAGCAGAAGGCCGGTGGCTTGGGGGTGCCTTGCCGCCAGACTCCTCCTCCCAACCAGCCAGGCGGCTTGGTACAGGCCTGGTGGGAGGCGCATCCTTGCGGCGATGGGCACAGCGATGTTTAAAGGCTGGATGCCGGTCGCGATCTAAACCCGCAGCAGAGGACGCCCGAACCAGCCCAGCAGGGTGCTGCGGGCCAGCATGAAGGCGATCAGCCCCGTCCACAGCAGGGTGTTGCTCTGTCGGGCCACGGCCAGCAGGGAGAGGGGCAGAAAGACCAGGAAGGTGGCGATCAGCATCGAATTGCGCAAGAGCCGACCAGCGGTCAGTCCCAGGAAGAGGCCGTCGTAGGCGTAGGCCAGCGACCCCAGCAGGACGGTGAGGAAGAGTCCCCAGCGGTAGTCGAGGGCCAGCCCCACGATGTCCTGATGCGAGGTGATCAACCCGATCAGCGCCCCGTCGGCCGCCAGCAGCAGCAGGATGAAGCCCACCGCCATGGCCAGCGAAGAAAGCAGCGAAAGGCGCACCAGTCGCTGCAGTCCGCTGCGGTCACTTCCTCCCTGCAGGATGCCGGCCAGCGACTCGCTGGCGAAGGCCACTCCGTCGATGGCGAAGGCGGCGAAGCTCAGGAAACGCAGCAAGATGGTGTTGGCCGCCAGAAACGAGGTTCCCAGTTTGGCTGAAAAGTTGGCGAAGAGTCCGAAGGCGGTGATCAGTCCCAGCGTCCGCAGCAGGATGTCTCCGTTGAGCCGCAGCAGCGCCGAAAGGCCTTTCCAATCGAGGACCTCGCCCCGGACCACCCGCTGAGGACGCAGCCGCAAGAGCAAAACCAGTCCCACGCCGGCCATCAGGTAGCTGGAGGCCATGGTGGCGGCGCCGGCGCCGAAGGCGGCCCATCCCCAGCGGATGATGAAGAGGTAGTTGAGCAGCACGTTGGCAAGGTTGCCGATGAGGTTGATGGTCAAGGCCTTGCCGGCCTCCTCGCGCCCCAGGAACCATCCCAGCAGGGCGAAGGTGGAGAGGGTGGCCGGAGCACCCCAGATGCGGGCGCGGAAATAGTCGCGTCCGGCGGCCTCCACCCCGGGTTGGCCGGACAGCAGGGCGAACCCCAGCGCGCTGATGGCCTGCTGCAAGACGAGAAGGGTGACGCCGATTCCCAGGGCCAAGGCCAAGGAACGGTAGAGCGTCAAATAGACTTGGCGCTCGTCCCCGCGTCCCACAGCCTGGGCCGTGGTGCCGGTGGTGGCCATGCGCAGAAAGCCGAACGACCAGTAGACATAGTCGAAGATGACCGAAGCCAAGGCCACGCCCGCCAGGAAACGGATGTGATCGAGGTGTCCCAGCATGGCCGTGTCGACCAGGCCGACCAGCGGCACAGTGATGTTGGAGAGGATGTTGAGCCCGGTCAGCGTCCAGAAGCGCCTTTGCAGGCTTCGTTGCTTGGCGGTCATGAACGAGCAGTATCCCTCTTCCCGACGGCCCGCGCAGAGCGAGGAGGGGCGAGACCTCTTTTCTCCTCTTCGGGGGTCTTGGGCTCGGCAGTTAGCCCGTGTCGTTCTCGTCGTCGTCGTTGCCCGGGGGCGCGAGCTGGTGCAGGAGCCGGAAGGTGTAGATGCCGCTGGAGTGGCCGTCGCTCCAGCGGATGCGGATGGCATAGCGGCCCACCAACTCGATGCCCAGCGGGTGGACGTCCTCGGCCACCGAGTCGGGATCGAGGGTGCGGCGTCCCGTCATCTCGTCCACGCACATGGCGCATGGACATTTCTGACGCAACAAGCGGGCCGGCAGTTCGCTGACATGCCCGTCGCGCCACTCGATCTTCAGGTCGTGCTCCCCTGACCGTCCGATCTCTCTGGGTATGGGATGGCTCTCTTCGCTCATCGGCCGCTTTAGAACGACACCTTGATGTCCTGCTCAAGTTCTCCCGACATGGCCTTGATGCTCACTTGGGCGGCCAGATTCTCGGCCACCTTGCGGAAGGCCGCGGCCTCTTCGGAGTCCGGCTCCGAGACCACCACCGGCTCACCGGTGTCGGAACGCTGACGGATCTTGGCCGAGAGTGGAATGTCTCCCAGGTAGGGGATGTCGAGGCCCTCCCCGAAGCGCTGGGCGCCGCCGCGTCCGAAGATGTCGCCGGTCATGTTCTCGACGATGCCCAGTACCGGAGTATTGAGCTGCTGGAACATGAAAATCGCCTTCTGAGCCACGTTGAGCGCCACGTCCTGGGGTGTGGAAACCACCACGGCCCCCGTCAGAGGGACCTTCTGGCAGAGACTCAACTGGACGTCGCCGGTTCCCGGAGGCAGGTCGATGACCAGATAGTCGAGGGCGCCCCATTCAACGCCTCCCATGAACTGGGTGACGGTCTTGTCGAGCATGGGGCCGCGCCAGATCACCGCCTTGTTCTCGGGCAGGAAAAAGCCCATAGAGAGCACTTTGATGCCGTGGGCCTTAGAGGGAATGATGCGGTTGTCTTCGGTGGCTGCCGGCTTCTCTTTGGCTCCCATGATGGTGGGGATGCTGGGGCCGTAGACGTCGGCGTCGAGCAGGCCCACCGAGGCGCCCGACTGATGCAGAGCCAAGGCCAGATTGGCCGCCACGGTCGATTTGCCCACGCCGCCCTTGCCGCTGGCCACAGGAATGATGTTCTTGACCTCGGGAAGCAAGGGCGAAGACTGGCTGCTGCCGGAACGCACCTGGGCCGTCATCTTCACCTCGGCCTTCTCGATGCCCTCAAGCCCCTCGATCAATTCCTGTGCTTGGGCCTGCATCTGGTCTTTGACGGGGCAGGCGGGAGTCGTCAGTTCGATGGTGACCGAAGCCACTCCGCCGCAAAGGGCCACGTTCTTGACGAATCCCAGCGAAACAATATCGCGTCCCAGGTCGGGATCTTGGACCCCTTCCAGAACGCGCAGAATATCCTTCTTCTCAACGCTCATGGATCTATCTTAACAGGTATGGGAGAGGCGCCTTCTCTAGTGAGGAATGTGGAAGCGGGTCAGTTTCTTCGACCACTCGCGACGCTGGAACTCTTCGCTGGAATGGTAGTCGGTCAGCCAGCGGCGGAATCCGCCCGGGTTCATCTCCAGGATCTGGCACACCCAGTTGAGGCTTCCCGGTCCGTTGCCCGAGGCGGTGAACCATTCCACGGCATCATCGCGCCAGACCTCGGAGTCCTCCCGACTGCTCTCCTTGGGTGCTGTGACGTCCCGCAAAGCCTGCAACAGTATGCCCAGGGCCAACTTAGAAACGGGCGGCTCCGGTCTCTTCAGCTTGGATTCAGGAATCTTGGCGGACGTCGAAACAGATCTCGTGCTCATAGCCCCTCAGTCTACTAGTGCGCTTTCACCATCCCCGATGGGAAACGGCCCCTACTCGGCGAAAAGATGTGCATACTTTTATACGAGATTGTTCAAAAAGTCAAAGAAAACCTGATGCGGCATCGAATTTTCGAATAGGGGAGAAAGGCGAAGACTCCAAATAATAAAGGATCTTTCGTGTTTCCGCAAAGGCGATGCTGCTCATCTCCTCCCAGGGCCGCCCGAGAGGCTGGAAAGGGTCCTCCCGTCCCTCCGATCAGTGCGCCTCTTCGACCGGGGGAGGAGTGCGGTGGGGGTTGGGAGGAGGCGCCTCGGAAAGGGCCAGCAGCTTCTTCATGTCCATCACCATCTCTTCGCGGCTGTAGGCCGAGAACTCGAGAATGCCGGTGTCCATGCGGATGGCGTCCTCAGGGCAAGCCTCCACGCAGTAGCCGCAGAAGACGCACAGACCCAGGTCGATGTCGAAGCGGGTGGGGTACTTCTCGATGTGGGGATTGGGATGTTCGCCGGCCGTGATGAAGATGCAGCGGGCCGGGCAAACCGTCTCGCACATCATGCAGGCCACGCAGCGGGGAGCGCCGTCCTCGCGCTTGGTGAGGCGGTGCAGGGTGCGCAGCCGGGGAGCCAGCGGGCGCCGCTCCTCGGGATACTGATAGGTTTCGGCGCCGCGGCTTGTTTTCTTCAATCCGAAGCGCTGGGCCGTGAAGATCCACAGATTGCGGAAGAAGTGCCGCGCCGTGATCCACACGCCTTTGAGGACTTCGGGGACGTAGGTGCGTTCCCAGAAGGTCAGTTCTCGGGCTTCGATTCTCTTGATTGCCATAGCGTCTTTTATCCTTCGATGAGCAGCACCACCAGGGCCGTCACCACGGTATTGAGTATCGAGAGCGGCAGCATGATGGTCCAGCCCAGCTTCATCAGTTGATCCCAGCGGAAACGGGGCAGCGTCCAGCGAATGAGCATGAAAAAGAAGCACAGGGCGGCCACTTTGAAGATGAAAGCTCCCACCTGCAGCGACATGACGGCCCAAACCGGCAGCAGCCATTCCCCTCCCCAGGGAAAGTGGAATCCGTCGGCCAGCAGATAGGGGACCTGCCATCCCCCCAAAAAGAGAGTGGTGGTCAGCGCCGCCGCCAGCACCGTCTCGATGAAATCGGTCATGAAGAAGAGCAGGAACTTCATTCCCGAGTATTCCACGAAGTAGCCCACGATTTCGGATTCGCCCTCGGGGACGTCGAAGGGGACGCGCTTGGTTTCGGCCAGGGCCGCCGTGACGAAGAGGATGCAGCCCAGCGGCTGCAGGATCAGCCCCCACTTGGGCAGCCAGCCCCACAGCAGCTCGCCCTGGTAGAGGACGATTTCCTGCAACTGCACCGAGCCGTAAACTATCAGCGCTCCGATCAGGGTGGCGCCCATGGTGATCTCGTAGGAGATCATCTGGGAACTTGCGCGAAGACCGCCCAGGGTGGCGTAGTTGTTGTAGGAGGCCCAGCCCGCCAGCACGAATCCATAGATGCCCAGGCTCATGAAGGCGAAGACCATCAGCAGTCCTGAGCTGATGGGGAAGACCTGCAACGAAACGGTCGTGTCCCCGAAGACGTAGATGCCGCCGAAGGGGATGGCCGCGAAGGCCATAATGGCGAAGACGAAGCCCAGGCCGGGGGCGATGGTATGGAGCACCTTGTGAGCCTTGGGCGGGATGAAGTCCTGCTTGGTGAATCCCTTCAGTCCGTCGGCCAGGATGTGAAAGAGGCCCAGCAGGCGGAATCCCATGATGTCGGCGCGGTTGGCTCCGATGCGGTCCTGCATCAGGGCGCTCTGCTTGCGCTCCACCCAGCTCAGGATGGAGGCGAAGCCCATGATGACGGAAAAGAGGAACGTCACCTTGGCGAACTCGATCGCCATGAATTCGTAGCTCATCAGCGCTCCCTC
This sequence comes from Acidobacteriota bacterium, assembly GCA_035471785.1. Classification (NCBI taxonomy): domain Bacteria; kingdom Pseudomonadati; phylum Acidobacteriota; species Acidobacteriota bacterium. The sequence goes on along the minus strand of DATIPQ010000110.1, from coordinate 54,360 downwards.
AATTGGCGGACGGCTGTTGGCCCGCCGATCCGCCGCTGGGGGGCGGCATCGACCCGCCGTCCCTGTTCTCGATGTTCTCGCCTCGGGGGTTCATCTCTTCATAGGTCATCCCGAACCATTCCATGAAGAGGTCCCCGGCGTTGTTGTAAACCAACTGCTGACCCATCCGGGCAGCCAGGTCCAGCAGGATTTCGATGTCGCGACGCGACTCGTCCAGCGGCTGCAAGGCGGCCTTAAAACGCTGCACGCGGCCCTCGAAGTTGGTGAAAGTGCCGTCTTTCTCGGCCCACACCGAAGAGGCCAGCACGACCTGGGCCCTTTGGCTGGTGCTGTTCCGGTTGCTGCCGTGGAAGATGAGCGTACCGGCTTGGTCCAGCAGCTTCCGGGCCTCCTCCGAAGCCAAGTCATGGAGGAAGACGTAGAGGACCTTGATGTCGCCCGAGGCGGCTTTCTCGAGGATCTGCTTGACGTCGCCCTTGAAGCCCATTTCCTCGGCTCCCCGGGTGTTGGGATTCTTGTCGGCCTTGATCAGGTAGTCGTCGCAGAAGCCTTCCTTCTCCCAGGGGTTCTTGAATCCGATGTTCTCGATTCCCAATCCTTGGCCGAAAACCTTTTTGGTCAGGTAGAGCTCTTCGTTCGAAAGCCGGGGCGATGCGATCACGCCGACGCTTTCAGGACCGTGTTCATCGATGGCCTGTTTGAGGACTCCCGCTGCTTTGTCCAGGGCTTCCTCCCATTCGGCGTACTGCAGCTCGTCCTGCAGGCGCAGCATGGGGAATTCGAAGCGGTGGCGGTCGACGAAGCCGTAGCCGAAGCGTCCCTCGTCGCACATCCACCAGGTGTTGACCTGTGGATGATAACGGGGCTTGAGGCGCTGCAGACGCCGTCCGCCGGCCTTGTAGGCGCGCCGCTGGTTGTAGTGGATGCTGATGTTGCATCCGTTGGAGCAGCCAGGGCAGATGGACTCTTCGCTGGAGAGATACCAGACGCGGCATTGAAAGCGGAATTCCCGTTCTGTCAGCGCTCCCACCGGGCAGATGTCGATGACGTTGCCCGAGTAGGGGTTATCGAGCGTCTTGCCGGGGTTGAGGTCGATGACGGATCGGTCGCCGCGGTTGAACACGCCCAATTCATGGGTTTCGGAGACCTCGTCGGTGAAGCGGGTGCAGCGGGTGCAGAGGATGCAGCGTTCCTGATCGAGCACCACATGGGGGCCGATGGGGAAGGCCTTGCGCTTCTTGACCTTGTTCTCGAGGAAACGGCTCTGGTAGCGCCCGTGCTCCATGTAGAAGTTCTGCAGGTCGCACTCGCCCGACTGATCGCAGACGGGACAGTCGAGGGGGTGGTTGTGGAGCAGGAACTCCAGCATGTCGCGGCGGCCTTTGAGCACCTTTTCAGAGCTGGTGCTGACCTTCATGCCGTCGTTGACCGGCGTGTAGCAGGCGATGGCCAGCTTGGGTATGTTCTCGACTTCGACCATGCACATGCGGCAGCTTCCGGCGATCGACATCCCCGGGTGGTAGCAGTAGCGGGGGACGTAGATGCCCAGCTTTTCGGTCGCCTCAATAATGGTTGAGCCGTCTTCGACTTGGACTTCCTGTCCGTCGATTTCAAGTGTCGCCATAGATGTCTCCAATGTGTCGGTTCCAGCCATCGGCCCGGCTGCGCCTGCTAGGCTGCGGGGGCGGACTCTTCGTCGGCCACCATGCTGCGTCCGTGAGCCGCCATGTAGTCGAATTCTTCCCTGAACTTGAGGATGAAGCTTTCCACCGGCCAGGCGGCGGCCTCGCTGAGGGCGCAAATACTGGTCCCCTGCATGTTGCCCGAGAGGCTGAGCATGGTGTCGATGTCCGAGGGACGTCCTTCCCCGCTCAAGAGGCGGTTGAGGGTGGTCAGCAGCCATCCCGTGCCCTCCCGGCAAGGAGTGCACTGCCCGCACGACTCGTGGGCGTAGAAGGAAGTGATGACCTGCAACGCCTTGACCATGCAGGTGTCTTCATGCATGACCATCACGCCGCCTGAACCCAGCATCGACCCGGCGGCCTGCAAGGCTTCGATGGAACAATCGCAGTCAGCCTCTTCGGCCGTCAGCACCTTGGCCGAACTGCCCCCCGGGATGACGGCTTTCATCTTCTTGCCGTCCAAAATGCCGCCGGCGTGTTCGTAGATCAGTTCGTACATGGGCGTCCCCAGGCGGATTTCGTAGACGTCGGGTTTGTTGACGTGTCCCGAGACGCACATCAGGCGCGTTCCGCCGTTCTTCTCGCATCCCAGGTCGGCGAACCACTGTCCGCCCTGCTTGATGATCTCGGGGACGTGTGCGATGGTCTCGACGTTGTTGACAATGGTGGGCGCTCCGAAGGCGCCTTTGACGGCCGGGAAGGGAGGCTTGAGGCGGGGCCAGCCTTTCTTGCCTTCCAGCGATTCCAGCAGGCCGGTCTCTTCGCCGCAGATGTAGGCTCCGGCGCCGCGGTGGATGTAAACGTCCAGCTTGAAGTCGCGGCCCATGACCCTGTCGCCCAGGAGGCCTCTTCGGTAGGCCTGGTCAATGGCCCTTTGCAGGTGCTCGTAAGGACGTACGTACTCGCCCCGGATGTAGATGTAGGCGACGTGAGCGTCGATGGCCCAGCAGGTGATGATGATGCCTTCGATGAGCCGGTGGGGATCCCAGGTCATGATGTACTTGTCTTTGAAGGTCCCCGGCTCGGACTCGTCGGCATTGACGGCCAGGTAAACCGGCTTGCCTGAGTCCTTGGGCACGAAACCCCACTTGACTCCGGTGGGGAAGCCGGCTCCTCCCAGTCCTCTCAGGTTGGAGGTCTTGACCTCGTCGATGATCTCCTGCGGGGACATGTCAAAGGCCTTGAGGGCGCCCTGGTAGCCGTCGCGGTTTTCTTTGTACCAGTCGGAGTCGCGCGCTTTCTCGTTGTAGAAGTCTTTGGAGATGAGCGTATGGAGGGGCATGTCTGCTTCCTTCTAAGCCGTGTGCTTTTCCAGGATCTGGTCGACCTTCTCGGGAGTCAGCTTGTCGTAATAGTCTTTGTCGAGCTGCATCATGGGGGCGTCCTCGCAGGCTCCCAGGCAGTCGCTGATGGCTTCCCAGGTGATCTTGCCGTCCGAGGTGGTGCCGCCGCTGCCCACTCCCAGCTTCTCTTCAAGGTGGTGCCTGATGCAGTCCGAACCCCGCAACCAGCAGGCCACGTTGGTGCACAGCCTGATCTGGTGGCGGCCCACCGGATGGCGGTGGAAGAGGGTGTAGAAGGTGACCACCTTGTGGACTTCCACCGAAGGCACTTCCAGCACTTCAGCCACCGCTTCCTCGACCGCCTGTGAGACGAAACCGTTCTGTTCCTGGGCCACGTGCAGGACGGGAAGCATGGCTGCCTGCTTGGTGGGATAACGCTTGAGGTAGTCCTGGCAGCGCTGCAGGTTCTCCGGGCTGAATTCGAATGTCTGGCTTTCTTGGCTCAACGGTCCAACTCCCCTGCGATCATGTTCACCGACCCGAAGGTGGGAATGATATCAGCTACCTGGTCGCCCACCAAGATCTCGCTGAGGGCGGCCATGATGGGAAAACAGGGCGGATGGCAGCGTACCCGGTAGGGATGGTCGGTGCCGTCGCTGACGATGTAGAATCCCAGCTCGCCGTTGGCTCCCTCGGTGGGGACGTAGCACTCGCCCTTGGGCGGACGCACTCCGTGACCGTCCATGACGATCTTGAAGTGCTGCATGAGGGCTTCGATGTTGGAGTAGGTCTGCTCCTTGGCCGGAATCCAGGCGTCGACGCTCTCGGCCGCGATGCCCGGGCGCTGGCGCTGGCCCGAGCCCTCCAGGGTGGGCTCCAACAGGGCTTCGTTGGTGAGCAGTCCCTTGGTGCGTCCGAACTTGCCCAGGTCGGCCATCAGTTCGGGCGAGATAAGTTCTCCCTGGGGATCGACGTTGGTGGGCCCCTCGGGCAGGCGGTCCAGAGCCTGCTCCACGATGCGGATCGACTGGCGCATCTCCTCCATGCGCACCAGGTAGCGGTCGTAGGAGTCGCCGTTTTCGCCCACCGGCACGTCGAAGTCGTAGTTTTCGTAGCCCGAATAGGGCTGGGCCTTGCGCACGTCGTATCCCGTCCCCGAGGCCCTCAGGAAGGGGCCTGTGATGCCGTACTCCATGGCCCGCTGGGCGCTGATCACGCCCACGTCCTTGACGCGGTCATAGAAGATGCGGTTTCGCTTGAGCAGGGAGTCGCATTCCTCGATGACTTCGGCGGTGTCCTTGATGACCTTGCGGCAGCGTCCCTCGAAGTCCTTTGGGAGGTCGGCCTTGACGCCTCCGATGCGGGCGTAGGAGATAGTCAGCCGGGCTCCCGTCACCGATTCCACCAGCTCCCACAGCCATTCGCGGGCTTTAATCATGTAGAGGAAGACAGTGAAGGCGCCGAGTTCCATGGCCGAGGCTCCCACGCAGGTCAAGTGGTCGCTGATGCGCGAAATCTCGTTCATCAGCACCCGGATGACCTGGCAGCGCTCAGGCACTTCCAATCCCATCATCTTCTCCACGCAGAGGGCGAAGGAAAAGTTGTTGATGAGGGGGGAGACGTAGTTGAGGCGGTCGGTATAGGGGAAGCACTGGGTGTAGGTGCCGACTTCGCACTCCTTCTCGAATCCGCGGTGCAGGTAGCCGATCTCGATGTCGCATCCCCTCACCATCTCCCCGTCCAGCTCGGCCTTGATCTGGATGACGCCGTGCATGGCCGGATGAGCCGGGCCCATGTTGAGCATCATGGTGCGGGTGTCTTCGCTGTCCTTTTGGATGCGAAGCTTTTCCATGGCCTCATGGGTGTCTGAAACGATTTCCGTCGCCATTAGTCGATTCCTGTCTTTTCAGAAGAGGTTATTCCGTTTCGCCCACCAGCGGCTGGCGCTTGTCGAAGGGATAGTCCTTGCGCAGCGGATGGCCCTCGAAGCTCTCGTACATGAGGATGCGCCGCAGGTCGGGGTGCCCCTGGAAGCTGATGCCGAACATGTCCCAGACCTCTCTCTCGTACCAGTTGGCCGAAGGCCACAGCCCGGTCAGGGTGGGCACCTCGGGACTCTCGCCTCCCACCGGGACCTTGAGGCGCAGGCGGTGATTGTGGTTGAGCGAATAGAAGTGGTAGACGACTTCGAAGCGGGGACGTCGCTTGAAATGGTCGACCGCGGTGACGTCCATCAGGAAGTTGTAGTCGAGCGTCGGATCCTCCTTGAGCATACGGGCGGCTTCCAAGAGGACCTTTTTGGGCAGGATCGCGGTGTCCTGACCCAGACGGGAATGGCTTTCGATGATGGAATCGCCGAACTGCTCCCGAAGCTTTTTCAGGGTGATGCTGTCTTCAGCCATGATGATCTTTCATTGGTTCTCGCTAGCCCGGCCGACAGAGGACGTCAGGCGATTTCGTTGGGCTGGTTCTGGATCTTCTCCTGCAGGAGCATCAAGCCGTTGATCACGGTTTCGGGCCGCGGAGGGCAGCCGGGGATGTAGATGTCCACGGGGATGACGTGATCGATGCCGCGAACCACGGCGTAGTTGTCATAGAAGCCTCCCGTGCAGGTGCAGACTCCGAAGGCTATCACCCACTTGGGGGCGCACATCTGCTCGTAGATGTGAACCAGCACCGGAGCCATTTTCTGATTGATGGTTCCCACCACGAAAAGGACGTCGGCCTGACGGGGCGAGAAACGCGGCAAGCCGGCGCCGAAGCGGTCGACGTCGTAGTGGGCGCAGGAGGTGGCCATGTATTCCATGCCGCAGCAGGCGGTCACGAAGGGATATTGAAAAATGGAGTATTTGCGCGACCAGCCGATGACGGCATCGAGCTTGCTGGTGAAGAATCCGGTTTCCGGCGATCCTTTGAAATCTAGTCCCATTCCAGGGCTCCCTTTTTAACGGAGTAGTAGAGTCCGGCCACGACGACGAGCAGAAAGATGAACATCTCGACGAAGCCGAACAGTCCGAGTTCGCGATAAATGACAGCCCAGGGGAAGAGGAACATCAGTTCCACGTCGAAGAGGATGAAGAGAAGCGCCACCACGAAAAACTTGATGGAGAGCCGTCCCCGCACCACTTCCTTGGGCGGGAGGCCGGCCTCATAGGGCATCTCGTAAGAGGCGCCGCGGGCGGGATTGACGCGGGGCCCCAGATACCAGGCCAGGGCCAAGAAAGCGACCGCGTTTCCGGCGACCATGAGGAACAGGAACAAGAGTCCGAGATAGGTCTCCACGTGAGCTATTTACCTCCCCTGAGTCAGGCGCCGCGGCGGGGCGAGGACCAGTCTCCGCGGCCGGCGCCTTTTCGCCTCGGAGTATAGCAAATGACGGTATCCGCTGTCTGCCGCCGTGGCAGGCCGACAACCCGCTGCGGGCCTTGGAATCTGCTATCCTCAAAGATGTTATGAGCGACGATTCCGCCAAGTCCTCGGCCTCACGCCGACGCCACCCTCCCTGGCTCAAGGTCAAGGCGCCCTTCGGGCACAAGGTCCACCGGCTTAAGAAGCTGCTGGGAGGGCTGCAGCTCAACACGGTCTGCGAAGAGGCCCGCTGCCCCAACATGGGCGAGTGCTGGGGCCACGGCGTGGCGACCTTCATGATTCTGGGCGACATCTGCACCCGCGGCTGCCGCTACTGCGCCGTGGGCAAGGGAAAGCCCCAGCCGCTGGATTTAGCCGAGCCCTCCCGGGTGGCCGAGGCGGTGGAGGCCATGGGACTCAAGCACGTGGTCATCACCTCGGTGGACCGCGACGACCTGGAAGACGGAGGCGCCGCCATTTTCGCCGCCACCGTGCGCAAGATCCGCCGCACCTCGCCGGAGTGCGTGGTGGAAGTCCTCATTCCCGACTTTCAGGGCGACCAGGCGGCTCTGCGCCGCGTCCTCGATGTCGAGCCCGAAATCGTCAATCACAACATCGAAACCGTCCCCCGGCTCTATCGCCAAGCCCGCGGCGGAGGCATCTACGAGGTGTCCCTGCGGGTGCTGGAGATGGCCAAGGAAATCAAGCCTCATCTCACCACCAAGACGGGCATGATGCTCGGTTTGGGAGAAGAAGAGGCCGAAGTCAAGCAGGTCATGGACGACCTGCTGCAGCGGGGGGTCAGCATCCTCACGCTGGGACAGTATCTGCGCCCCAGCGGATGGCACCTGCCGGTGAAACGGCACTACACGCCTGAAGAGTTTCGAGACTTCAAGGAAATGGGCGAGAAGATGGGATTCGCCCATGTGGAAGCCGGCCCGCTGGTGCGCTCCAGTTATTTGGCTGACCGCCAGTTCGACGAGATGACCCGCAAGTCCCCTCCCGTCAGCTAGTGACCTGCAACGCGGCAACCGAGCCGACCCTTGAATGGTGGGAGGCGCATCCCTGCGGCGATGGAGGGAAGGCCGCGAGGCGGCTGGCTGAAAAGGACTGGGGGGGGGCTGCATCACGCAGAGGTCAGCTTCCGGTTAGACCTTGACCAGGATGCGTCCTTCTTCCACCCGGGTCTGGAAAGTCTCCTGGCGGATCGATTCGTTGAAGGTGCAGATGCCGGTGCGGACGTCGAAGGTCCAGGCGTGAAAAGGGCAAGAGACCACGCAGCCTTCCAGGGCGCCTTCGGCCAGGGGCCCTCCCCGGTGCAGGCAAACGTTGTCGATGGCGTAGATGTTGCCGTCGATATGAAAAAGCCCGATCTCGCGCCCCTGGGCCAAGACCGCCATTTGGCCGCCCTCGGCCAGCTCCTCAAGCGACGCCACGTCCCTGAACTCAGCCATGGGGCCCGATTGTACAGCACCGGAGGCCCGGGCCGAGTCCGCGGGCGGGGGGTTATGATTGAGAAGACCGAGATTTGAGAGGTGCTTATGTGTTTCCGACCCCAGGCCGTTTTCTTCGACCTCTTCAACACCCTGCTTCATTTTGATTACGAGCGCTTGCCGCTGGTCGACCACCGGGGCCTCGCCAGGCGCACGACCATGTTGAAGGTGCACCGCGAATTGACCCGCGAGTGGGGGCTGACGCATACGCTGAGCGCCTTTCTGGAGGCCTTCGACGAGGCCACGCGGGAGATGTACCGGCTTAAGGGGGGAGGACGGGAATATCCCTCGCTGGCCCGTTTCGAGCTCTTGCGGCAACGCTTGGGGTTGGCGGATAAGGCCGTCAGCGAACGCATGGTGGAGGTTCACATGGAGGGCATGTATTCCATGATGCATCGTCCTCCCGAGCACCTCGAGATGTTGCAGCAGTTGCAGGGCGTTCCCAAGGTGCTGGCCTCGAACTTCGACCACGCGCCCACCGCCCGGCGGGCGCTTAAGGCCTTTGGCCTGGAAGCCCACCTCGATCACATCTTCATTTCCGACGAAGTGGGATGGCGCAAGCCGGCTCCCCAGTTCTTCCAGGCCATCTGCCGCCAATCGGGATTCGAGCCGTCGCGCTGCGTTTTCGTCGGCGACGATCCCGAGGCCGACGCAGGGGGCGCGGGACGGGCCGGCTTCCAGGTGGCCTGGCTGCGCGACGGTCGTTCCTTGACGCCTTCTCCGGCGCCCCGCTGGACGCTGGAGAGGGTCACCGACCTCCCCGCCATCCTGGAGTCGGCGTCAAGCACAGGTTGAGTCCCAGACATCAAAAAGGGCGGCCTGCCTGGCCGCCCGTGGGGTCATCAGCCGATCTGAGGAGGTCTAAAAGCGGCGCATCAGGCCGACGACGACGCCCTGGATGCGGATCTTGTCTTCGTCCACGTAGATGGGCTGGAGTTTTTCGTTGGCGGGCTGCAGGCGGATCCTGGCCCCTTCCCGGTAGTACTTCTTGAGGGTGGCGTCGCTGCCGTCGATGAGGGCGACGACCATTTCGCCGTTGTTGGCGTGGGAGCGCTCTTCCACCACCACCATGTCGCCTTCCTCGATGTGCTCGTCGATCATGGAGTCGCCTCTGACCGTGAGCACGTAATTGCGTCCGCGGGTAAGCAGGTGCTCGGGCACGTGAACGGTTTCAGGGTTGGGAATGGCTTCGATGGGCTGGCCGGCGGCCACGTAGCCCTGCATGGGCACGGCCGTCTCTTCGATGATGGCCTTGTCGATCAGCTCGATGGAACGGGACTGGTTGGGCAGACGGCGGATGAAGCCGCGCTCTTCCAGGTTCTTGAGATGCTTGTAGACGCCGTTGAGGGAAGCCAGGTCGAACTTCTCAGCAATCTCCTCCAAGGTGGGAGAATAGCCGTTGCTGTTGATGAACTCCCGCACGAAATCGAGGATCGATTTCTGCCGCTTAGTTAGTGACATTGTATCCTTGCTCCTTCCCCGTCCAAGTTTCTCTCAAGGTGTGGATTTGCGCTTCTCCCGCCGGCTCTGATGGCGCAATCCCCACCCGTTTTTACCTTCTTCGAGACTAGGCCATTCGCTCGCCAACTGTAGTGTATGTTGGGTGAATTGTCAAGCTGAAAAGTGGAGTGGGGGTGGAAAATCCGGTGCTCTCAGTATGCATTTTCCTGGATTTGCAAAATTCCGGGTATGTGTTAGAGGCGCTGGCGGGAATCGAGCATGAGGGTGACGGGGCCGTCGTTGACCAGTTCCACCTGCATGGAGGCCTGAAAGACGCCCGTCTCAACGGGGACTCCCCCCGCTCTCAGGTCCTCCACCAACTGATCATAGAGGGCCTGGGCCTTGTCGGGGCCGGCCGAGCGCGTGTAGGAGGGCCGGTTACCCTTGCGGCAGTCGCCGTAGAGGGTGAATTGGGAGACCGCCAGGATCTTTCCGCCCACCTGGCTGAGAGAGAGGTTGAGCTTGCCCTCGGCGTCGTCGAAGAAACGCAGATTGATGAGCTTGCGCCGCATCCAGGAGACGTCGCTTTGTTGATCGTCGCGATGAACGGCCACCAGGGCCAGCAGGCCGGGTCCGATCTTTCCCGTCACTTCGCCGTCGACGGACACTTGGGCGCGGCGGACTCGCTGCAGTACGGCTCTCATCCATCTTCTCCTTCCCCGTTCCGCGTCAGGCTGTCTGAAGGCCCGGCATCCTTGCCCAGGAGGCCGGCCGCCAGGCGGACGCCCCAGCTCAGGGCATAGAGCAGCAAAGCGGGCAGCAGACGCGATTGCAGCGGGCTTTGAGGGTCCAGGGACCAGGGCGAGACGCGGTTGAGCCCCACGGCGTAGTCGATGATGAAGACCAGGATGACGCAGACCGCGAAAATCCTCAATTCGGTTCGCAAGACCGGTCGTTTCATGATGCCGTCCGCTGTTTGTTAAGCGCCCTGCCCGCTTTTGCCGGGGAATTCGCTACTATGATACAAACACTTGCATGGCGGCAAATTGGAAAGTGTCCCTGCACGGCGGTCATTGCGGCGAATACTGCGAGCACGCCAAGGGTACGCTGCGCGACGTCGTGGAAGCGGCCGTGCAAGCCGGATACCATGTCTTCGGCGTCAGCGAACACGCCCCCCGATCCGATCCCCGCTTTCTCTATTCCTCCGAGAAGAAAAAAGGCTATGACGTCGGGCGCTTGCGGCGCGACTTCGATACCTATGCCGCCGAAATGCTGGCTCTTCAGGAGGAATTCGAGGACCGCATCGTGCTGCTGCGCGGATTCGAGGCCGAGTCGGTTCCAGCGGACCGCTACGGCGACGAGATGGCCGAACTGCGGCGCAAGTACAACTTCGACTTCATGGTGGGTTCGGTCCACCACGTGGAGGACATCTCCATCGACGGGGCCAAGCAAGACTTCCAACAAGCCGTGGAGGCCTGCGGAGGACTGGAAGAACTCATCCTGCGCTACTACGAGCGGGTGGCCGAGATGGTGGAAGCCGTCAAGCCCGACGTGGTGGCTCATATCGATCTCCCTCGCCTTAACGCCCCCAGGGGAGACGGCGCCCTCAGCAGTCCCAAAGTCCGCCGCCGCCTGGACCAAACGCTGGATGTAGTACGCAGCCATCAATCCATCCTGGACGTCAATACCGCCGCCTACCGCAAGGGTCTGTCGGAGCCCTATCCCGAGGGGTGGATCGTGCGGGCCGGCGTGGGCATGAGAATCCCTTTCTGTTTCGGGGACGACAGCCATGGTCCCGATGAAGTGGGGCAGGGGCTGAATGAGGCCCGCCGCTTCCTGCTCGAGCACGGAGTGGATCATGTCGTCAACCTGACCCTGCGGCATGGGACGGTGATTCGGGAGCGGCGGATGCTGGGGTGAGTTCGAGGGCTTCACCTCGGGCCTGTTCAATGGCCTAGTCGGTTTCTGTGTCCCGGGGGTCCGGGGGTTTACGAAGTCTTGATAATCCCTTCATCCACTGATTGGTGGAAATGCCTGTGGAAAAGCCTTGGAAAAGGGCATCAGGGCCTCATGCTGCGGGCATCGACAGCAGATTGCATTCTTCGTGTGCATTAAGATGTGATTAAGGAGGCCCACCGGGGCCGTTTTTACCCAAGGGCCTGATATTGCCCTCCTCGATGACCTTTGCGGGCAGATTAGCAAACTGTGGATGCTGACGCCCCAAGAGAATGGTCACTTCGCTCTTTTGACTCCGCTCGCGCACCCAGCGTTCGATTTCAAGATTCGTCTTTTCCACAGTGAGGATTTCGCGGATGTCTTCCCGGATCAGATCCAGGTCGGGCAGGGGCTGCCCCGATTCCTCCAACTCGGGACGCAGGCGGTTGTCGTAGAAGTCGGAGATCTCGTCGGGCAGGACGATGATGAAGGGCTCGAAGCGGAGTTGCAGAAAGCGCAGCACGGCCAACTGCCGTCCGATCAGATTGCGCAGGTCGGTGCGGTCCATATCCATCTCCTGCAGCCGCCGCTGAAAGGCCTCCTCGTCGGGAAAGCGTTGCCGGTAGGCCTCCACCTGGCGCTCTACCTCGACGGCTGTGACGTTCACTCCCGGCGTCCGCCGGGCTTCGTTGGCGATGAGCTTCTCCTCGATGATTTGCTGCAGGATGTCGAGGCGGAAATCCTGCACTTGCCGCGGGTCTTGAGGAGGCTCGAATCCTTTGTAGAGGATCAGCCACTGGACGTCGGTCAAGGTGATCACCTCGCCCTCGACCACGGCGGCCAGGCGGTCGGCCAGGCGGCTGTCGCCGCTGGCGGGAGCGGGTGGCTGAGCGAGGGCCGGCGCATTCAACTGCAAGCACAGAAGCAGCAGGGCCGGGAGTCCCCGGATCAGGCTCAAGATCAGCGATGGTCTGGTCATGACATGCTCCTCCTTAAAAGGCCTGCCCCAGGCTGATATGAAAGGTCCAGCGGTCGAACCCGGGCGCCGAGGGCGGATCGGGATTCCATCCGGCGTCGAAGCGGACAGGCCCTACCGGGGTCTTGACCCTCAGCCCCAGGCCGAAGGTGTGCGAGAAGTCTCGCAGAGAGATCTCGCTGTAGGACCTGAAGACATTGCCGGCGTCGTAGAAGAGGGTTCCCGAGAGAATCTTGTAAAGGGGGACCCGCAGTTCGATGTTTCCGATGATGAGGGCGTTGCCGCCTTCGGGGATGGGCCGTCCGTTGGGGTCGATGCGTCCCTCGTTGTCGACCAGAATCACCTCTCCCGTTTCAGGATCGCGCAAGAGCGGGCCGGCCAGGTCCTGGGGCAGGCCGCGCAGGCTGGTGGACCCGCCCGAGAAGAAGCGTTCCGAAATGGGCACGGGATTGCCGGCGCTGCTGGTCCTTCCGTAGGAGGCGATCCATCCCAGTCGAAGCGAGGTGGCCAGAACCACGTCGCGGGGCAGCGGACGGTAGTGCTGTCCTTGTGCCAGGATGCGGAAGAATTCCTCTTGAGAGCCCAAGGCGCGGGTGAAGAGGGAAGAGGAGCCGGAAAGGAAGAAGCCCTGGTTGGGGTCGGAGGGGACGTCGCGGCTTTCGTTGACGTAGGTCACCTGCAAGCTGGCCAGCGTGAGGTCCGCTTCCTGGCGGAAGAAGCCCAAAGTGGCGTCGGAGAGGTTGGGGGGCAGATCGACGTTGACGTCTTCGAAACTGAGTCCGAAGAGCAGCGACTCGCGTCGGCTGAGCTGTTTTTGGCTTTGTGACGAGGCGGTCAGGCGAAACTCCTCGAAGGGGCGCCCGTCGATGGTTTCGACGTCGCCGTCGGTTTGAGTGCGCAGTCCCTCGTTGCGGGCGGTGAGGGAGAGGATGGTGGGCAGATCGCGGCTGAAGATCCGCGGGAAGTTCCAGGAAAGGGTGCCCCGTTGGCGGATCTCCGAGGCCCGCACACTGAGGGAAAGGACCTGGGCGCGGCCCAGGAAGTTGTTGTCGGACAGGCCCAGAGTGCCACGAGGACCCTCGAAAGAGCTGTAGCCCAGACCGTAGAGCAGAGTAAAGCGGGGCGCCTCCTCCAAACGGATGACCACCGTACGCTTGTCGGGATCGCCGGAAATCTCGGCGGCGTCGATCTGCACGCGGTCGAATACGGCCAGGTCGTGCAGGTTGGTCTCGGTGTCCAATACCTGGCGCAGGGCGAAGGGCTCTCCGCTCTGCAGGCGAATCTGCCGCTGCACGACCGCCCGGCGGGTATTGAGGTCGCCCACCACCACCACTTCGTCGACGAAAGTCTGGCTTCCTTCCTCCACGGTGAAGTGGAGAGACACCCCGTTTCCGCTGCCTGAGGTCACCTCGGCTCTCACGTCGGCCTCGCGAAAGCCCCGGTCCTCGTAGGCGGCCAGCAGTTCGGAACGGTCGCGGGCGGCGTGAAAAGGCGAGAAGGGCTGCCCTTCTTGAGAGATGATCAGCTCAGCGATCTCCTGGTCGCTGAGGGTCGTGTTGCCGCTCCAGCTCACCTCTTTCAGGGTCGAGCGGGGCCCCTCCTCGATGTGGTAGACGATTTCCAGGTGCCGCTCTTTTCCTCCCTTGAAGGGCTGCAGACGGTGGGTCACGGTGGCTTGCTGAAAACCCTCGCTGCGGTAAAGGTTCTGCAGCGTCTCCTCATCCTGGCGGGCCAGGCGTCGGCTGAATTCTCCGCGCGAGAAGAAGCCCGCCGTCTCAACCCGCAGCACTTGCCGCAGGCGGGCCTCCGGGATCTCGCGGGCTCCTTCGATGACGATATTGCGCAGGGAGGCTTTCTGGCCCTTGTCGACAAAAAAGGCGAGTCCTCCGCTGGAAGTGGCGTTGACGTCGGCACGGGCCTGGAAATAGCCCTTTTGATGATGAAGCTCTTCCAGCCGGCGGACCGTCTCGCGGGCCAGCACCTCGGAGGCGCTGGAAAAGTTATAGATGGGCAGGCTCAGCCTCTCGCTGTCCTTGAGGTCGGCGCCCTCGATGAGGATTTCGGTCCGGGGGCCCCGTTCGAAGTCCAGCGTCAAGGCCACTCTTCCGGTCTCCGGGAAGTAGTCTTCGCGCACGATTTCCAGGGTGGTGTCGAGGTAGCCCTGCAAGGTCAGGTCCTGGCGGATCCGTTGCAGGCGCTCTTCGGCTTCGACTTTGGAGTAGGGCTGCCCGGGCTGAATGTCGAGCTCTTGCAGCAGGTCGGGATCGGTTGAACTGACGGCCGTCATCTCCACGCTGTCCACCCGCGCCTGCTGGCCGGACTCGATGTGCATGTCGATCTCGATGAGGGCCTTTTCGCGGTTGACCGAGTAGCGGGGCTGAATGGAGGGCAGGTAGTAGCCATGGCGCTGATAGAGCACCTCAAGTTGGCGCACTCCCGCCTCAAGCTGGTCTTCCGAGAAGGCGGTGCCGACCCGCAGGGGGAATTCGCGCCTCAGCATCTGCCGCGGCAGGCGCAGTTGGCCGCTGAACTCGAGCTTGGCGATGAGGTAGCGGCGGTAGAGCAGGAAGGTGACCTCCACGGCTTGGCCCGCGACGGGCTCGACTTGGGCCCGGATATCGTAGAAAGCCTGAGAGGCGTAGAGCTGCTCGATGGAGTACTTGACGCGCGAGCTGGAGAAGGGCTGCTGGGCCTTGATCTCGATGAGGCGGCGGCAGTCGGCCTCGGAGATGCGCGAAAGAGGACCGTCGGAGCGGATATGAAGGGCCCGCACGGTGCGGCCCTCGTAATCGCTTTGGGCCAGGGCGGGGCCGGGCAGGCCCGGAAGAAGGCAGAGCACGACCAGCAGGAGAGTGCGCATGGGAAGCAGTAAAGCCGCCGCTGTCGTATTCATCGTTCGTTGGATTGAGACCGCATTCCCGCCGCTCTTGTTCATCGGGCCGCGCGGCGGTGGGATACTAAAATCGTTTCTTGAGCTTGAAGTCGACGGCCAGCGAGCCGTCCTGCTCGCGCGTGGCAACGGCTGTCAACCATTCCAGCAATTGAATTTCCACGATGACGATTTGGCCCGAGTTCTCGGATCCGATGTCGGTCACGTAAGTCACGCCTACATTGTCGCTGATTTGGCGCCCCAGTGTGATGCGGGCGCCGGGGTCCCGTCCTTCGTCGGCCAGGAAAGGGTCGACGGTAAAGCGCTGCAGTCCGAAGAGCTTGTCGGTCCGCGACTCCAGGCTCTCTCCCAGGGCTCGGCTGAGCACCCGGCCCGCTCCCACCACGCCCAGCGATCCGGTGCGGTAGATGGAATCGCCGCCGCCTCCGCCCAAATCCTCCAGCGTCTCCCCCACTGCCAACAGGGAAAAGATGTCGGGCTGAGGCAGCGGCGGATCGGAGCGGAAGTTGAAATTGAGGCGGTCCAGCGGCCCTCTGATCTGCACCGTCACGTCGAAGTCGCGGACGTTGGTTTCGGCCTCGAAGTTGATGTTGGGCTTGGTGCGGCGAGGATCGTTGAAGTTGATGACGCCCCGGTTGATGGAGTAGTCGTTGCCCTCCAGCGTCAGCTCGCCGCGGTCGATGTTGATATTGCCCAGCAGGACGGGCGAGGCCACCGTCCCCCTCACCCGAAGGTCGGCGCTGGCATTGAGATCGGCCAGATTGTTGTCCACCCGCAAGGCGCGGTAGCCTTCCACCGATACGTCCAGGTCGATGTCCGATCCGGTCTGCTCATAGAGGTCCAGGTCGGTTCCGGTCAGATAGCCGGTGATCAGTTCGGTGAGGGAGATGTTGCGGGTGTATTCGGCTGACCGAACCACCACCGATCCGGTAATGAGTTGGCCGGCCTCGCTCTTCAGGTAATCGAGGTTGGCGTCCACCACCGAAAGCACGTTTTCGGGAAAGGAGGGCTGGAGCCCGGTGCCGTAGAGATTGATCTGCCAGGACTCGGGCAGGAAGCCGTTCAAAAAGATGCCGCCTTGGGCCTGGATCTGGCCCATCGAGGTCCCGGCCCTGAGCGAGTCGATGGAAACCTGGCTGGGATTGAACTTGAACTCTCCGCGGACGTTGTAGAGGGAGGTGAAGAGGTCAGGCGAGTAGAAGATGCCTTTGCTCAGGGATCCGCTGCCCACGATGCGCGGGTCGGCCAGAGAACCCGAAATGACGGTGTTGAGCTGAACCTCCCCCGACATCACTCCGCTGGGAAGGAAATCGTTGAAGAGACGCAGATTGGTGTTCCCTTCCAGGCGCAGTTGCAGTTCGCGAGGCGGTTGGACGGAGATGTTTCCCGACAGGGTCAGGGCGGTTTGAGGGCCTTGGACGGTGAAGGGCTCGATCCTGATCATGCCCTGCCTGAGGCTGGCCTTGAGGGGCGCGGGATTACTCAGTTCATATCCCGTGGAGGTCAGGTGCAGAGTGTCGAGGTCGATGCCGATGTCGGCCCGTGCCAGTTGGGCCAGGTCGCCCTTGAATGTGACGCTGCCGGTCACCTGGGCGGCGAAAGCGTCGCCCAACTCCACTTCGGCGGCCTCTTGAATGAAGGGTCCCAGGGCCAGGTCGGCGAAGCTCAGGCGGGCGTCGGCTTGATAGGGCGGCTGCAGGGAGACGGTTCCCTGGCTGTGGAGGACGTCGGAGCCGTACATGCGGTGTTCGAACTGGAACTCGACGCGGCCTTGGCGTCCCTGCGCGCTCAGCTTGGCATCTTCCAGCTTGTAGTCGGCCAGGCTCAGGGCGGGAGCCTCGATGCGCAGGTCGAAGTCGGGACTGGTCCATGGCCCCTGGGCATCGAGGGTCAGGTCGGCGCGTCCAGCCAGGGGCAGGTCGGGACCCGCCAGGGGTTCGAGGGGAAGGTTGCGGGCTTGCAGGCGCAGTTCCTGAAAGGACTCCTCATCGAGCAATGCCGTCAGCGAGCCCCTCAAGCTGCCTTCCTCCAGGGAGCCTTGCAAGTTCTCCAGCAGCAATCGTTGCTCGGCCAGGCTCAAGCGTCCGCTCAGGGAGTCGAGGCGGCGTCCCAGCAGGCGAGGTTGGGTGAGGCTGAAGTCGCTTTGCAGCGTCCAGGGTTGGGCGGGGGCGCGGGACAGCCTGAGGTCGCCGCTGACGCGTCCGCCCGCCTCCAGCTCGGGAGGCAGGAAAGACTCGAACAGCTCCACCGGCAAGTTGGCGGCCCTGGCCTGCATTCGCAGGGTGAAGTCGGCGGGATGCGGCAGCGGCAGCAAGAGCAGTCCCTGGCCGTCCACCGGACCTTCCTGCAAGTGGATCTCTTCCAGATGCAGCGCTTCGGGCGTCCACAGGGCTTGGGCGCTGAGGCGGCCCATGGGCTCGCCCTGCCACAGCACTTGAGTCGGCTCCAACTGGCTTCGCAGGTTGAAGGCATCGCCCCGGCCCTTGAGTTGGGCCTCCAGCCGCAGCGCGCCCCGCAGGGCCAGACGGTCCTGCAATTGGGGGGGGAGTTGCTGGGCGTATTCGATGAGGACGGCCTGCAGCAATCGGTCGGCCCATTCAGCTTGCAAGCTGGCTTGGCCCCGGTAGTTCTGGTCGCCGTCGATTTGAAAGGAATACTTGAGGGCGAGCCCCTCGCCGGAAGCTTCGCCGCCCTGAAGATAGACGGTGCTTTCGGCGATGCGGATGGGGGTGCTTCCCGCCAGGGAAAGGGCGGGCAGGCGGGGGTCGAGCAAGTCCAGCTTCAGCTCGGCCTGATAGCGTCCGCGGCCTCGGCCCCGAATCTTTTCCCACTGGCGGCCCGGGTAGGAAAGGTCGATGGAGGCGTCGGCGCGTCCGCTGAGGAGGCGGTGGAAGCCGTCCAGGCGGGTTCCTTCAACCTGGGCCTTTATTTCGGTTTGCAGGTCCTCTGAGATGGCCAATCGGCCCGAACCGCTAATTCGGCCGCCCCTGAAAATTCCTCCCAGATCCGAGAAGTCAGCCTTCTCGGCATCCACCGTGATCTGGGCGGAGATCTCCTGAAAATCGAGGTCGTAAGCAGTGACGAGCGCAGAGGTGACCCTGCCCTGGTAGAGGAACGACTTGCCCTGACCCGTGAGGGTTCCGCGGCTCCGCAGGGGAGCGCTTTGCAGCGAGTCGAGAAAGCCCGGTCGCTTCAGGTCCTCCACGCGGCTTTCGATCTCGGCCTGAAATTGATAAGCGAAGCTGCTGAAGTCCGCGATCTGACCCTGAAGAGCCGCTTTCAGCGGCGCCGAGTCGAGATCGATGCGCAGATCGCTGATCCCTTCCATGTTGCCGCTCAGGTTCACCGCCACGTTGGCCGAGGGGATCAGCACTTTCTCGGTTTCCAAATCGAGCCCGCTCAAGGCCAGGCGCCCTTGATAGCTGCCCTTGGTGATCCCCGCTTCCACTGCGCCGCGGAATCCGAAGCGGGTGGTGGTGATGGGCAAAACCCGGTCGTTGTAGATAAGCCGGCCCCGGTCGATGTTCAGTTCTTCGATGGTCAGCGATCCCAGATCGAATCCGCTGCCGCCGCCGGCTGCCCCGGCTGTCTTACCCGCGAACATGGCGCGCAGGTTGAAGGGACCGTCTTGAGGGCTGCGCAAGCGCAGCACGGGACCGTTCAAGTCCACCCTCTGCAGCCGGATTTCATCCGAGAAGAGAACGCTCAAGTGAGCGTCTACCAGCACCGACTCGAATTGCAAGGCAGGTTCGGGATACTGGCGGGGGCGCTGGAAAATGCGCAAGCCGGTGAGACGGGCGCGCAGCCTGAAGATGTCGAGGTCGAGGCCGTCCAGCTCGACCTCGACCTGATAGCGGGCCTCCATCCAATCGACCAGCCAAGCCTGGGCCCGCCGGGCAAAGGAGCCGGAATTCAGGTAGACGAAGAAAAAAACTACCGCTAGGACCAGTAGAATTGCCGGAATGGCCAGAATTTTTTTCAGGCGTGGCGACATTCAATACGCTCTAACTGTTTGAACCCACTCGATTTTACCAGAAATAGTAGGTTGGGGACGGTGGTTGACAAAGGCCCGGTTGGAGATTATGATTTTCCCCATTTTGGGGAGGTTTGCGATTAGCGAAACGACGGTGACTCAGGCACAGGTCGACTTATCCTTCGCGAGCGCGGTCTGTTACCTCGAACTCGTCCAGGATGTTTCCGACAATATCACAAAGCTGATTGGATTTGATGAGGACGCCCGCTACTGGATAGGCATGTCCATCCGGGAGTCGGTGATCAACGCTATCCAGCACGGAAACAGGGAGGACGAGAACAAGACGGTCGGAGTTTGCCTGACGGCTTCTCCGGACGGTCTTGTCGTTTTGGTACGGGACCAGGGCGAGGGATTCAACGAAGATGATCTCCCCGATCCCACCGACTCAGAGAACCTGCTCAAGCCAAGCGGACGCGGCATTTTTTACGTTCGCTCCTTTATGGACGACGTATCCTTCGCGGCGCTGCCGGAAGGCGGGCTTGAGGTACGCATGGAAAAAAGATTGAACCGAGAGAAAAAGGGAGACCACGATGAAGATTGAAGAGCGGAAGATAAGCGGCGTCACGATTCTCGACGTGTCGGGCAAAATTACGATCGGGGAGGGCAGCGCCGAGATCCGCAACAAGGTTCGCCAGCTATTGGAGCAGGGCGACAAAGACATCCTGCTCAACTTGGGCGAGGTGAGCTATGTCGACAGCTCCGGCATCGGGGAGCTGGTGAGCTGCTACACCACCGTGACCAACCAGGGAGGCCAGCTCAAGCTGCTCAACCTGACCCGCAAGATGCGCGAGTTGCTGGCCATCACCAAGCTGCTGACCGTCTTTGACGACTATAAAGAAGAGGGAGCGGCTCTCGCTAGCTTCAAGAGCTGAGCGAGTCGAAGACGACATTTGAGAGGCCGCGACAGTTTCCCCGCGGGGATAACTGCGCGGCCTTTTTTTTCCGGGCCGTGTGAATTCCGCCTACTGCCGCTGCCCCATCGTAGGATGGCAGCGGAATGGACGACGCAACATCGTACCCTTCGGCGGACCCGAGGTCGACCTGCGCAGTGGGGAGTTGGGTTTTCGTTGACTATTGGCAAGAATTTAAGCAAAATTGTGCAATGAGAACTTCAAATCCTGCCCTTGGATCGCGCTTTGAACGGCATCTGAGCGCCTCCGCCGGCCAAGCCGCCATGACCGTTGACGGGACCGTCCACAAGACCGGTTTCCTCATCTTGCTGGTCGTATTGGCTTCAGCCGTGTCCTGGACCTACGCCGATACGCCGCTGGGATCATTG
Source organism: Acidobacteriota bacterium (assembly GCA_035471785.1). Lineage (NCBI taxonomy): Bacteria > Pseudomonadati > Acidobacteriota > Acidobacteriota bacterium. The sequence goes on along the minus strand of DATIPQ010000110.1, from coordinate 34,001 downwards.
CTGCTTTTCGGCGGACTTATCGCGGGCCTCATTCTGGCTCTGGTCACCATTTTCAAGCCCCAATGGGCGGTCATTACCGCGCCTCTCTACGCCCTGGCCGAAGGGGCCTTGCTGGGAGTGATCTCGCGCTACTTCGACGCCCAGTACCCAGGCCTTCCCGTCTATGCGCTGGGACTCACCATCGGCACCTTGCTGGCCATGCTGATGCTCTACCAGACCGGGACTATCAAAGTCACCGCCAAACTGCGTTCGGGGGTGATGATGGCCACCGGCGCCATTTTCCTCTTTTACCTGGCCAGCTTCGTGGTGGGGTTCTTCGGAATCAGCATGCCCCTGCTTCACTCCAGCGGACCTCTGGGCATCATCTTCAGCCTGGTCATCGTGGGCGTGGCGGCCTTCAACTTGCTGCTCGACTTCGATTTCATCGAGAAGGGCGCCGAAAAGGGCGCTCCCCGCTACATGGAATGGTACGGGGCCTTCGGGCTGGTGGTCACGCTGGTCTGGCTCTACCTTGAAATGCTGCGGCTGCTGGCCAAGCTGCGCGACTAGTGCCGACGGTCCTGGATTCTGCGCCTGGGTACCCCGACGGCATCGCCCGCGACAGCCGGGGACACTTCTAGGTAGCTCTCTTGACCCTGCGCAATCCATCATCACTGGTTCCAAAAGCATCCCCAGACTATTTGGCCCGCCTTCCCTGGTGAGGGAATGACGAAGGGCGGTATGCGAAGTGCGAACTCGGGCTGAAAGGGAAACAAATGGAACACTTGGTCGGGGAACTGGGGCCCGAGGGACGCGTGCTCGACCTGGGAGCCGGGGGCGGAAGCTTCAACTACGCCGCCACCCGGGCGCGGGTGCTGGCCCTCGACCTCGACTTTCCGGCGGGACCGGCGCCGGGCAATGCACGCCGCCTCAAAGCCGGAGCCCAAGGGCTTCCTCTCAAGGACGCCGCCATCGACGTGGTGGTCTGCAACCACACTTTGGAGCACTTCGAGGATCTGGACAGCGTCCTGGACGAGATCGGCCGCGTCCTCAAGCCGGGAGGTCTGCTGTGGGCCGCCGTGCCCGACGGGTATTCCCTCGATGACCGCCTCTACCGATGCGTCTTCAAGGGGGGAGGCCACCTCAATCAATTCCGTTTCGGCGAGTTTGTAGACCGGGTGCAGCAAGGCGCGCAGGTGGCGGCGCGCAGCTCCAAGGGACTCAATACCGGTTTCGTTTACCTCAATCCCCCGGATCCCTCCAAGCTGCCCCATTTTCCTCGCCGCGCCCGCCTTCTGGGACGCATCCGCCCCTCTTGGCTGCGGGCCGGCCTGGTCTTGCTCAACTACCTGGCCCGCGCCATGGACAAAGCCGGCTGGAAGGGCCTCAGCCGCTATGGATGGGGCGTGGTCTTCCAACGGCTCGAAGAGGCTGATCCTCCGCCGCCCCCGCCCCGGCTGGACGGCGAGCACCTCAGCACCAAGCCGCAGGAATGGAACGTCTGCTGCCGTTGCGGCGCGGGACATCCCGAGGATTCTTTGCGTCCGGGCTTGCAGCGGGTGTTCCTCTGGATCAAATCCTACCGTTGTCCACTCTGTGGACAGCGCAACCTCTACTCACGTCCCGGCTGACGCAAATCCCAACCCCCAACGGCCAACTCCCAATCAACTCGAAACCTCCCCGTCCTCTGGCGAAGGTTCTTCTTCGTCGCGGGGCGGCAGGTGGACGCGGACCTTGTTGCCGGGAGGCTCGTATTGCAAGTCGAGCAGGGAACTGGCCATCAGGATGCCGCGCCCGTGGGAGTCATAGAGACGCTCCTGATCAATGGTCATGAAGTTGTCGAAGTCGAACCCGGGGCCGTCGTCGGTGATGACGATGTCGCCCCCCTTCTCGCTGATGCGCACGTGCACGGTGACGAACTTGTTGCGGTTGGGAGGCAGGGCCAGGAGGCGCTTGATCTCTTCACGGTAGCGGCCTTCCTTGAGCAGCTTGCTCTTCTCCTCGTAGCCGATTCCCAGGTTGCCGTGCTCGATGCCGTTGCTGAGCAGCTCCAAGATGGCCATGCTGTCCTGCCGGTTGCGGCACAGACGGCCCAATCCGATGGCCAGCGACTCGGCGTCCTTGAGGGTGTGGACCTTGAAGATGCCTTCTTTGAGCAGTCCGAGGGCGTCTTCATACTCGCGGATGCGTCCCAGCAGCGATTCCTTCATCTTGGAATCGGAGACCGCGGAACGCAAGGCGGCCTGCAACTGAATAGGCTGCCAGGGTTTGCTGACGAAACGGCAGGCTCCGCAATCGAAGCAGTGGCGAACGTCTTCGGGTCCCAGTCTGGAGGATTCGACGACTACTTCAAGGTAGGGCAATCTCTCTTGCCGGCGGGTCCACTGAAGGAGTTCAAGGCCGCCCTCCGGAGGAAGCTTCCAATCCAGCAGCAAGACGCGGACATTCGTCTGTTCCTGGCTGAGAATCCGGCGCGCCTCGGCGCTGGATTCGGCCCGCAGCAGTTGCACGTCTCGGTCGGTGATCGTTTCGGCCAAAACCGGCGGAAGCGGCTCGGCGTCCGCGACCAGAATGAGGTCCATCGACAAGCTCCCGGATCAAGTTCAGAATCGCCTCAAGAGCATCGCATTCTGCCGCGCCATTTTCAACCGGCCAAGCCCGATTTCTTGACGCTTGGCCTTGTGCTTTGGAACAATGACTTTATGGTTAAGACTGCTTCGACGATGCTGGACCTGGGAACCCAGGCCCCTCCTTTTGAACTGCCCGACACCGAAGGAAAGCTGGTTTCCCTCGACGATTTCACCGACAAGAAGGGCCTGCTGGTGATGTTCATCTGCAATCACTGTCCTTTCGTCAAGCACATCAGCCAGGGCTTGGCCGACTTCGCCCGCGACTACACTTCCAAAGGACTGGGCATCGTCGCCATCAACTCCAACAACGTCGAGACACATCCCCAGGACCGGCCCGAGAAAATGAAGGAAGAGAAGGAAAGAGTCGGCTATGTCTTTCCTTATCTTTTCGATGCTTCGCAGATGACCGCCAAAGCCTACAGGGCTGCCTGCACCCCCGACTTTTTCCTCTTCGACCAGGACCTGAAGCTGGTCTACCGAGGCCAATTCGACGACAGCCGTCCAGGAAACGAGGTTGCCGTGAGCGGGCGAGACCTGCGTCAGGCCGCCGATGCCGTGCTTGAAGGCAGAGCGGTGAGCCAAGACCAGAAACCCAGTGTGGGATGCAACATCAAGTGGCGCGGCGGTATGGAGCCTGACTATTTCCACGGGTAACCGGTTCTCTCAAAACTGATTCGGACTTAAGCCTCTCTTTTCTCCAAAAATCGCTTCATCTTTCTGCGGTCTCTGGCATTATAGATGCGGAAGCTATTGAAGCGGGAACCATTGTTGAGGAAGGAACCATGGTTAAGCGATTGTTCGTTGCAGTCTTGATGATGGCTGCCGTCCCGACGGCGCTGGCTCAGGAAGAAACAGTGCCACCTGAAGCGGTGGAGGAGAAAGCCGCCGAGATTGCTCCTGACAGCCTGGATGCCGCCGCCCTGTGGCAGCGATTACGCAGTCCCGAGTTCGCTCAGGGCGGCAGCCTCGCCGACCTGACGCTGCGCAGGGACGAGGCTGAAATCGTCTTCCAGCAAGGGCGCCTGGCCTTGGACTCGCCTTTGCCGGGGCGTCCCTCCATGGCCTATTTTCAGGGCTCGGGCCGCCTTTCCATCAAACCGTCCTTGTCGGCCGAGCGTGACCAGTTGGCCCTTCACGCCAAGGAAGCGACGGTGGACGCCGAGTTCACCGAAGCTTTGCTCTTCTTCGGCGACGGCACCGGCGGCAAGTTCTCTCAGGCCCTTCAGTCGCAAGATGGCTCCTTCCGCCCCGACCTCGACCGCTTGCGCAAACTGCGCCGCCACGGACTCGACTGGGACGCCCGGCTGCTCAAAGCCCTGTTGGCTTCTCAAGGCTCTCACCACGCTTTTCTGGCCGCCGAAATCAAGACCAGGAAGCACGGCTGGCTCAGCTTCTGCTTTGACGAGTTCGATCCCGAAGAGCTGGAACTGATCAACTGGCGGGAATCGCATCGCAGCCGCGATGTCTGGGTCAAGTATCCCAAGGACGGACGCACCCCGCAGGAGGTCTTTCAAGATCCCGTCTCTCATCAAGAGACGGTGGTGCGTTCCTACAAGATAGACGTCACCGTCGAAAAGAACACCGAACTCAGAGCCACGGTCGACGTCACTTTCGATCAAAAGCGGGCGGGCGAGCGCGTCCTGCTCTTCGCCATGACTCCCGACTTGCAGGTTTCTTCGGTGAAGGACCAGGAAGGCAATGAATTGACCTTCCTGCAGCCCGAAAAAGACCGCGACGATGTCTTCTACAACGACTATCTGGCCGTGGTGGCGCCACAACCGTGGCCACAGGGCTCACATCAACTCACTTTTCAGTACGCGGGCAAGAAGGTAGTTGAAGAGGTCGGGGGCGGCAATTTCTTCTGCCGCAGCTTCGGATGGTATCCCAGTTATGGAATGGGCAGGCCTTCCATAAACGAGAACGCTTTCGCCACCCGCAAGGATTTCGAGATCACCCTGAGCGTCCCCAAGCGCTACGATGCGGTGTCTGTAGGCGAGAAGCTCTCGGACCAGAAGGAAGGCGATCAGCGGATCACCCGCTGGAAGAGCGAGATTCCGCTGGCCGTGGCGGGGTTCGCTTTCGGCGATTACAAGATCGAGACTCACGACGTAGGCGATGTCAAAGTCGAGGTCTACGCCAATGCCCGGGGAGACGATTTCCTGCGCCGTATCGAGCATCTGGCAAGTCCAGGCATCGGACAGACCCGAAGCGCGGTCAACCTCGGGTCCCTCTCGCCCGGACGCATGGCCGGAACCATGGCCGTCGAGGTGGGCAACAGCCTGCGTGTGATGCAGACTTACTTCGGTCCCTATCCCTACAAGAAGCTGGCCGTCTCCAACATCCCCTTCAGCTACGGGCAAGGCTGGCCCTCGCTCCTCTACCTTTCGACGGCGACTTTCCTCGACAGCACTCAACGCCATCAACTCGGCATCGACGACGCCGTGGGCATCACCGACTACTTCAGGGCCCATGAAACCTCTCACCAGTGGTGGGGCCACGTGGTGGGGTGGAAGAGCTACCGCGACCAGTGGCTGTCGGAGGGCTTCGCTCAGTTCTCGGGCAACCTCTACGCCTGGTACAGCCGCTCGCCCAAGGAATACTTCGAGCGCATGAGGAAGGACCGCGAATTGTTCATGCACGGAGACGGCAAGGGCTCCTACAACGTCCTCGGGCCCATCTACATGGGCAGGCGCCTCAGTTCGGCCGAGTATCCCCGCGGCTACTCGGCCTTGGTTTACGAAAAAGGCGGCTGGGTGCTGCACATGTTGCGCATGATGTTCTACGACCCCAATTCCAAGCAGCCGGATGAACGCTTCATCGCCATGATGAAGGATTTCACCAAGACCCATTTCAACCAGCCTGCCTCGACTGAAGACTTCAAGAAGGTGGTTGAGAAACACATGCTGCCTATGATGAACATCGACGGTGACGGCAGCATGGACTGGTTCTTCGATGCCTGGGTCTACGGCAACCAGATCCCCAAGTACGAACTCGAATTCAGCATCCAGCCCGACCAGCAGGAAGGCAAGTGGACGGTGAGCGGAAAGCTGCATCAAAGGGAGGTCAACGACGACTTTCGCGCGCCCGTCCCTCTCTACCTGCATCTGAACGGGCAAGTCATGCGCCTGGGCTTCCTGACCAGCCGGGGAGCGATGACGCCCTTCAATATTCCCGGCCTCGGCTTCAAGCCCGACAAGGTCACCATCAACGAATGGGACGATATGCTGGTCCGCTGACGGCGGGCAGGGGCGTCATGCCGCGCGGGCGCTTGTTACAATGTGCGGCGGTTGATTCATGCAAGAGGCCGTCGTTGAAACCCGCAAACTGTCCCGCGATTACGGCAGGCGCCAAGCTTTGCTCAATGTCGACTTGCGTTTGCAGGAAGGTGAAATCCTGGCCTTGGTGGGTCCCAACGGCTCGGGCAAGACCACGCTCTTGAAGATTTTGGCCGGACTGCTGCAGCCCAGCGCGGGGGAGGTGCGGGTCTTCGGACTCGACCCTTTCAGCCGCAGGCGCCAGGTCATGCGGCGGACGCGCTTCGCCTTCGCACCGCCGCCCCTCTACGACAGCCTCACGGCCCGCGAGCACCTGCGCCTGCTGGGAGGTTTGGGCAGCAACGGCGCCCGTCCTTCGCGCCAGGACGTGGACAGCGCTCTGCTTACGGTGGGGCTGCTGGGACGAGGCGACGACCGGGTGGGCGGCTATTCCTTCGGCATGCGCCAACGCTTGGCCCTGGCTCAGGCGCTGGTTCCGCCGCCCGATCTGCTGGTGCTCGACGAGCCCACCGACGGACTCGATCCGCTGGCCGTGCTGGACCTGCGCGAGGTGCTGGGCCGCCTGCGCCAGGAACGCGGACTCTCCATCCTGCTCTCCAGCCACCTGATGATTGAGGTGGAACAACTCGTCGACCGCATGCTGGTTCTTGAAGAGGGGCGCGTCCTCTTTTCGGGTCCGCCCTCGGGACTGCGCGACGGACGCCAGCGCCTGCACCTGCGCGTCGACGATTCGGCCCGCGCTCTGGAAGCCCTGCGGCGTCGCGGCCTCAAGCCCGAGGCCGCCCCCGACGGCACCCTCCTCCTGCCGGCCTCCGCCCTCGACCTGGCCCAAGCCTCAGCGCTTCTGCAGGACTGCGGAGTGCGCCTGATCGAGTTCCACGAGGCCAAACCCACACTGGAAGAACTGTTGCTGCAGCGCATCCGTCAGGCCCGCCGCGACCAGGGACTTCCCGCCAGGGGAGACGTGCGCTGATGCTGGCTCGGTTGGAATTGCTCAAGCTGGTGCGTTCCAAGCGGCCCTGGGTGGCCATCTCGGCGCTGGTGCTTTTCCTGGCCCTCATGCTCTTCGGCTTTTACACCTACGCCCAAAAGGAAACCGGAGGACAGGCCGACTTCCGCTACACCTTCGAAAACAGTTCCTACTTCAACGGCTTGACCTTCTCGCTCTACGCCTTCTATTTCGGATTCGTGCTGGTCTTGCCCATTTTCGCGGCCACCGAAGCCGGCGCCCAGATCGCCTCGGAGACCCATTCCCGCACCATCGACCTGATGCTGACCCGTCCGCTTTCACGCCGCAGTCTCTTCCTGGCCAAGTCCGCCATCTCCTTGAGCTACCTCTTTCTTCTGGTGGGCGGCTTTTTAGGCCTGAGCCTGCTGTTGGGATTGCTGGCCGTGGGCTGGGGCGATCTCAACATCTATCCGGGCGTGCTGCAGATGACCTCTCAGCACCAGTTCCTGCCCCAGTCAGAGGCTCTGGCGCGTTTCTTGATGGTGTGGCCGGCGGCTACCCTGGGGCTGCTGGCCACCCTTTCGCTGGCTCTGCTGCTCTCTTCCTGGGTGGGCAATCCGGTTAATGCCGTGGGATCGTCGGTGGCCGTCTATCTGGTGCTCTACGTGGTCAGCGAGATTCACTTTTTCCGTGACTTGCGTCCCTGGCTCTTCACCAGTCATCTGGGCTACTGGAGGGCCCTTTTTCAGGAGCGGATTCCCTGGCACCAGGTGGCCTTTGAGGCTTCGATGCTGGCCGGCTTCGCCTGCCTTTTCCTGGCTCTGGCCCTCTACCGCTTCCGCTCCCGCGAGGAGGTGGGATGAAGCTGCGGAGCTGGCGCGGATGCTGGATGGAGGGGGCGCTGCTGCTGGCTGCCCTGATCTTCTTTGTCGCCGGTTGGGGTTTGCGCCCGGCTCCCGTTCGGGGATTCGCGGCCGCTCCTCCGGCGGAGGGTGTTTTTCGGGTGATGACCTGGAACGTGGGCGGCAGCGCCGACGGGGGCCGTCCGCTGGACGACGAACTCATCGATCACGTGGCCGCCACCCTTCGCGAACTCGCCCCTCACCTGGTGGCCTTGCAGGAGGTGCGTTCGCGCCGCCAGGCCCAGCGGCTGGTCGAGCGCCTGGGCCAGGATTGGAGGGTCGAGGTAGGGGGGCGCGGAGAGGCGCCCAGGGTGGCCCTGATGATGCGTGGCGGAAACCTGCAAGCGCGTTCCTGGCCGGGACGCAACCGTCTCCTTTTCGGACTGTGCCGTCCGCCTGGAGAGCAGCGCTCCATTGCCGTGGCCGTGCTCCACGCCGACGCTTTTTCAGCCCAGGAACGCAATCGCGCCGTGGGGCTGGCCATGGACGTCCTGGAACGGGTCCCGTCGCTTCCCAGGCTGCTGATGGGAGACCTTAATTTCGACCTGGGATTGGGCCGCCGCCAGGACCTCTTCAGCAACGACGAGCACCTCGACGTGGAGTCCTACAACTACCTGGCCGAGCGCCTGCGCGATGCCGGAGAAGGCGGCGGGTCCACGGCCGAACCCGACCGCCGCCTCGATTACGTCTTCTTCAGTCCCGAACACTTCGAGCTGCTCGAGTCCGGCCCCCTCAAGGGCCGCCGCCTCAAAGACATGGACCACGACCCCGTGGTGGCCGACCTGCGTCCCCGCTGATTATCACTCACGGCTCAAGCTGGCGTGGATGGTTTCGATCCAGGCGTCCTCGTTGATGAAGAACTTGCCCCAGGATTCCCACTTCGGGTCCAAGCCGGCTTCTTTGATCTCCTCCAGGCTCTTGCCGTCGGCCATGTGCACCTCGACGGTGGCTATGGTGTCCAGCATCATTCCGTGGAAGCGGCGCAGGTCGGCCTTGTCGGCCAGGGGGCCGTGGCCGGGGATGACCTTGACGTCGTCGGGGATCATCTCCAGAACCTGCTGCACGTTCTCGGCGTAGCCGCGCACGTCTCCTCCGCTGTCCAGGTCGACGAAGGGAAAGAAGCCGTTGAAGAAATGGTCGCCCATGTGCACCACTTTCGATCCGGTGAAGTAGATGATGGAGTCGCCGTCGGTGTGTCCATGGGGCAGGTGCATGACCTCGATGGTTTCGCCGTTGAAGTGGATTGACACCGATTCGTCGAAGGTGATGACGGGCCAGGCTTCAGGAGGTGAAGGCTCCACCACGCGTCCGCGCACGTTCTGGGTCGTGCTCAGCCGCTTGCGCACGTTGTGGTGGGCGATGATGGTGGCCTCTTTGCCGAACTCCTGGTTGCCGCCCGTGTGGTCCCAGTGCCAGTGGGTGTTGAGGACGAACTTGAGGTCGCCGCTGTTGAGGTCTTTCAGCGCCGCCCTGATCTTGTCGGCCAGCGGGGCGAACTGGTCGTCCACGATCATGATGCCGTCTTCGCCCACCGTCACGCCGATATTGCCGCCCTGTCCCACCAGCATGTGGACGCTTCCGGATACGTGGGTGGCCTCGATTTCGACTTGAGAAAAGTCCTGGGCAGCCGAAACCGACGCAAGCAGCAAGAAAAAAAGCCCGACTATGGTAATGATACGCGTTCTCTTCATCTCTGTTTTCTCCTGGTTGGTGAGCCTTTAGTCTGCGAGATACTGCCAAGATCTGCAACTCGCGTTATCTACTTTTACGGACGCCCGCAAGGGCTTTTCGGCTTGGGGCGGCCAGCGCTGCCCCTAACACCAGCAGCAGAGCCAGGAGGCTGAGGATGGCGCCTCGGCTAAAAGAGGCGGGCCGGTAGGAGAATTCCACGCGATGCCGGCCGGGAGGCAGCAGCACGCCTCGGAAGAGGGAATCGACGCGCAGGGCCGGTCTTTCCTCCCCATCGGTCTTGACGAGCCATCCAGGACTGTGGCGTTCGAACTCGACAAAGAGGGCCGGAGCCGGCGTGGAGACACGGTACAGACGGCGCTGGTTGGACCTTTCAAGCAGATCCCAGGAGGGGGGCGCGTCGGTTGCTGCCTGCCCTTGGGCAGGTACGGCGAGATCGTCCGAGCCGGATTCGATGAGGGCGGTTTCAGCGTCCTGCAAGCTTTGCAGCCGCTGCAAGGCTTGTTGGGGGCCATCGGCATGGCGCCATTTGAAGAAGAGCCGGGCGGGCTGCGCCAAGGGATTGCGGTAGAGCCTCACGGGGCCGCTCTCCTCCACCGGCTGATAGCCCGCCGGCGCCTCTCCATCCCGCGTCCACAGCCATTCGACGTTGAGCCGGTTGAAGAGGTGAGGGCGGGTGATGCTGGCGGCCGTAACCGACCAGTAGGACTCGCTTTTCAGATAGCCTTCCAGGGCAGGGCCCCAGGAAGATGCCAGGGCGCGGTCGAAAGCCAGGGTCATGCGCCGCTGAGGATGCATGGCATTACGGTCAAGGGCTTGAAGTGCCGTCCACTCGTCACCCAGAGAAGGATCGATGGCCTGCATGAAGCGGAAGAGGTTGCGGGGCGTCATGACATCGTATCCGCGCACGTCCTGCAGGCCGTAGACCATGGAAGAGTTAGGAGCCAGCAGGGTGTGGCGGGTGGAATAGAGGCGCGGCAACTCTCCTTGAAGTTGCTGGCGCAGACGGGGCAAAGGCGGGTACAGCGCTGGGGCGCTTCCACGCGGATTCTTGGCGTAGCCCATCAGGAACAACTCGCCGCAAACCAACCCGGCCAGCAGCCACCCGCGCCATCGATAAGGCGCCAAGAACAGCGTTGCCAGCCCGGCGGCCATAACGGCCAGAGCCATCCAGGGCGCGCCTTCGAGGAGGGTCTGGCCGCTGAAGTGCAGGCGTTCGGCCTGGAAGTAGAGGAGAGCCGCCCACAGCGCCAGGAGCAGAACGACTCCCCAGGCTGCAAGCAGCTTCCAGGATGAGGCGCCGCGGTCGGCGGCGCGGGGCGGCTTGCCGCCGGTCAGGTGATGACAGCCCTGGCCCGCCATCATGGCCAGGGCGAAAACGGCCAGAAAAGCCATTTTGTTGCGGCGGATCAGGTCCAGGCCGGGCAAGTCCAGGAGGTTCTCCAGGGGAGCAAGCCCCAGCATGATTCCGAGCGACAGCGCTGCCAGGAGGGCGGCAAAGAGGGGCCCCTGGGGCGATCGGGGACGCAGGAAGGCGAAGGGCGCCAGCAGCAGAGCCGTCAGAGAGGAATAAAAGGCGGCGTCGTGATATCCGGGGAATCCCCAGAAGTCGCCCCTGAGGGGCGAACCGAAGAGGTCGGGGACGAGGAAGTTGAGCAGGTTTCCCGGCAGGTAGGGCAGTCCTGAAGAGATGATGCGCGGCCCCTCGCCCACCAGTCCCTCGGCTTTGTAGTCGAGAGCGGGCAGCCATTGCACGGCGCACAGCAGCGCCCCGGCACAAGCGGCTGACGCCGCCAGCAGGGCTGTCCGCAGCCGGTGTCGCCAGGAGGGCGAGGCGGCTGACGGCCAATGGGGAGGAGGCCGCAGGAGGCGCAGCAGGCCGAAGAGAGCCAGGGCCAGAAAAGCGGCCAAGGCCGACTGCGGCTGGCCCGCCGAGACGAGCAAGGCGCAAGCCAAGGCCAGAGCGGCCCAAGGGCCCCAGGAGGGACCCGCGTGGCATCGTTCCAGCAGGCGGTCCAGGGCCAGCAGCGCCCAAGGAAAGAGCACGCTGACGCTGGAGTAAGGGAAGGCCAGCGAAACCAGGGTGTGAGTGGAAAGGGCGAAAACCGCGGCTCCCAGCAGCGAAGCGGGAGGCGGGAGTCCCCGGCGGCGCAGCCACAAGAACATCCCCGTCAGGGCCAGAGCCGCCTTGAGCATGAAGAGCAGGGTGAAGGACGTCTCAGGAGGAACCGCCAGGTGCAGCCAGGTCCCCGGAAAGAGCACGGCGGTCTGGGGATTGGCCCAGAAAGGCGTCCCCAGATAGGTGTGCGGGTCCCACAGGGGGAGCTGGCCGCTGAGCATCGACTCCCGGAAAAAGAGGGCCCAGGGATAGAACTGGTAAAGCAGGTCGTACTGTTGAGCGGGATCGCCGGCCAGATTGGGATGCTCAGAGGCCCAGGGTTGGCGTTGGTAGAGGAATCCGGCGGGCAGCAGAGTTCGGGAGGGAAGGAGCGCGTCGGCGAAGAGTCCCAGAGACAGCAGCAGACAGATCAGGATGGCGGCCCGATGGGCGTTCACATCGCGTCCTCGGAGAGAATGCGGCGGCGTCGCGCCCCGGCCTGAGCGGGGCGTGACGCTTCTTTGGGTTTCGCTTGTCGGTCTACTGGGCCGGTATCGAACTGGAATCGGTAAGCACGAAGTCGACCGTCTCGGTCAGGTTCTGTGCCGCCACCTGGTCGGTGACCCGGACATCCATGCGGTACTTGCCTTCTTGCAGTCCCGCGAAGGGAATGGTCTTGTAGACCAGCAAACGGTCACCATCGAATTCCCATCCCACGCCGGCTTCGATCTGAGACCAGGGTATCAACTCCTCGCCGTCCTTGAAAAGCCTGATTTCGACTTCAACCGAGGGCTTCTGAGCAGCCTGGTCGAGGGCCAGGTTGTAGACCTCGAAGTAGGCAAAGGCGTACTGTTCCTGGGCCGAGAAGCGGTCGTCCTCAGCCGGAACCACCTTGAATTGCCCCATCACGAACGGCTGGCTGAAGTCGGGCTCCTCCAGGCGGGTGACCTGCTGGGCCAGAATGACGCTGCTGGAGCGCAGACCCTCTGTTCCGGCCTTGGGAACCAGAAGCAGGTGGTCTTTGGTGCCGGTCAACTCGGAGGCCTTGTCCTTGACAGCCATCGAAAGCTTGTAACGTCCGGGCTGAAGAGGCAGCGACTTCTGGAACATGGAGTAGCCGGCCAGATCAGACTCGAGACGGGATTTCTCGACGATCCGCTCGATGTCTTCTTCGAATGTGTAGGCGATGCGTCCGCCCAGGGTTTCGACCTGACCGTAGATCTCGAGATTGGCCGCCATGAGGCTTTCCTCATGGCGATGGGCTTCGAAGGTCAGGTTCTTGTTGTCGATGAAGAGGGTGACCGGAACCATGGAGAAGTTCTCGGAGGCGTGGATGTAATCCGAGCGGACATCGAAGTCCAACTGCTCGTACTGCACGCGCGTCGAGACGATCTTCTGCAGGTCGCTGTAATCGGTGGTGGGAGCGCTCTGAAGCTTGTACAGCTCGATCAGCCGGTTCATGGGGTAGTCGCGGTAGCGCAGCGGCCTGGTGGCGGGATCGTAGGCGATGGGGTTGCCCAGGTTGGTGTTGGTGACGCGGTCGCGGCGATTGACGGTTCCCAGGATCTCACCCAGGGTGTAGCCGGCTGTGGGAATGAGGAAGTGGGCGTCCTTGGTGTCTGAATTGGTGGCGATGCGGTATTCGTTGGTACGGGAGACGTCCACGAACTCGATCTCGATACCCGAACCTACTCCTGGCAGGTGGTTGTAAAACCAGACCTCGAAGGGATGGACCCAGGTCGATCCTCCGCCCTCTTCGGGCTTGCGGGCGTAGGTTCCGCCTTCGGGATACTTTTCGATGCCGGTGGGTTCGCCGAAGCGGATGTAGATCATGCCCCGGTCGGTCCTCCATCCGGCAACGCCCGAGTGGAAGTTCTCGTTGGCGTAGGCGATGCGCCGGTAGTGCTCCTCTTTGGCCTCGTTGATGGCCGTGGTGGGATCGGTGTCGCGCCGCCGCCAGAACTGCTCGATGAACTGGTCCTTTTCTTCAGGTGTTGCCAGGTCGAGAAAAACCTCCTTCTCTTCCGGGGTGATGATATAGACGACGTCCTGCTGGAGCCATTTCTTGTAGTAGTCCTCGCCTTCCTCGCTGGATTGGGCTTGCAGCCCCGAGAAGCCGAAGAAGCAGATCAGCAGGATCAGTAGTATCCGTTCTGTGAATGATTTGCTGTTGGGGTTAATGCTCATCGTGCTGCTCCGAAAATGTCTCTGCTCGTTAGCCTTCTAAGCTATCGACGGCTAGCGCCCGCCGAAGTTTCAGATTGAGGGGCGCTGTGCGGCGGAAGGCCTTCCCGGCCTATTCGCTGATGGCAAAGGCGTTGGCGGGCAATTCGGCGCCGTGGACGATCCGCTCGAAGCGATGAATCCACTGCCACAGGGTGCCGGGCCCGTTTCCGAAGAGGTTGTGCTCGACCTTCCATTGCGTGGGCAGATAGAATCCGTCCACTTCCTTAAAGTCGGAGAAATACTCGATCACGTGGATGCGGCTGTCGCGCAGACGCGCGGTATCGGTCGGCGTGGCCGAGGGCGGAGCGGGCACTCGCAGCTCATACTCGGTGCCCAGGTGAGTAAAGTTCTCCTCGTCGAAATAGAGCGTGATCTTGACGCTTGTCCGCCGCGGCTCATAACGCAGGACATGGGCCTTCGTGTTGCCGAACTTCTTGCTGCCCTGATACTTGAGTTTAGGGGCGTTCTTGCGGGCTTCCAGGTCGTCGGCCAGTGGCCAAGCCGCCGACAAGACCCCTCCGAAGAGGCCTTCCTGCAGGACGACTTTCTGGGAGAAGAGAAACTCTCCTAGAAAGGAGCGCTCTCCGGGAGTCGCATAGGCGACCGTCACCTTGCCGTCTTCCACCACGGCCCCTTCGCCGTTGTAGTCAGCGCGGGCCACCGCGAAACTGTAGCGCAGGTCGCCGTCTCGGGAGACCAGTTGCACAACGCCCTCGGCGGTTCCTTCTCCGGGAGAGACGATCTCCAGCCTCCCGGTGCCTTCAGCCCAGATGTTGTTGCGCTGGCGGACGGCGCTTTCCTCGCCGATGCTGTTCAAATGGCGCTGGATGAGCTCTTCCGGCTCCATTTTCTCCTTGGCATCCGCTTTGTGCGTCCAGAGGACGGCAGAGAGGGCTACCGACAAGGCCGCGGCCAAGCTCAGCCAAAGCACCCGCTTGATGGATGGGGGAATGCTCGACATGTCAACTCCTTGGAAAGGTGTCTGTAAACGAGAAAGTCCGCCGGGCGGGTGAGCCCGGCGGACTTTTAGTCTACACCAGTCTTAGCTTAGAAGTTGATCTTGAGCGAGAACTGGGTAACACGGGCGGCAGTGTTGGTGCCGGTGATTTGACCGAACGTGGAGTGGTCCAGCTCCAGAGTATTGGAAGTCTGGGCGGAGTTGCCGATGCCGAAGTTGGTGTGGTTCGTGAAGTTGAAGAACTCGGCACGGAACTCGACGTTGACATCCTCGGTCACGTGGGTGCGCTTGATGATGCCGAAGTCCCAGTTGAAGTTGTTGGGACCGTTGAAGGCCAGCGTCTCAAGGTTTCCAAGTTGACCGGGAGCGGGGTGCGTGAAGGTGGTGCCGCCCAGCGACGGATCGATGAAGATCGGACCGCTGGGGCCGTTGGACACCCCGATCAGATCCCTGATGGCGGAATTGTCCAGGTTGCTGGAAGCCGTGTTGCGGCCGTTGGAGCGGCCGGCACGGTTAAGCGTACCGCGGTTGGACATGATGCCGAAGGGATCGCCGCTGCGCCAATTGAAGATCGAATTGATCTGCCATCCGCTCAGGACCTTGTTGACGAATCCATTGCTGGAACTCACTCGGTGCCCGCTGCCGATAGGCAGTTCATAGACGAAATTGGCGTTGAAGTTGTGGGTGATGTCGAAGACCGCCCGGGAGACGTCGTAGTCGGGGTTGGCCAGATCGAGGATAGGCTCGAAGTTGGTCTGTCCCACACCCGAGGCGTTGGTCAGCGACTTGGAGAACGTGTAGTTGGCGTTGAAGAGCAGGCCGTCGGAGAAGCGACGGCGCACGTCGATGATTCCGCCATGGTACTTGGAGAAGCCCTGGTTGGTCACGACGTCGGCCACGAACACGTTAGGGTTGGCGCCGCACAGCACGTTGCCGCAAAGCCCGTTGGTGAAGTAGATGGCCATCAGCTCTCCAGGCTCACCGCGCTGAATGAAAGTGCGGATAGTCCCGTTGTTCAACAGTCCGCCGAAGGCCAACTGATCGAAGACCGGAAGCGGAACGCTGCCCGGAATACTGGCGTTGAAGGCGGGGTTGAATCCCAGGCCGGCGGCTTGGGCCAATGCGGCGTTGTTCTGGGCGTTGATGAAGTCGGTCAAGAAGCCCGACTCGCGCACCCGCACCTGGTTGAAGTCGAAAGACCGCACCAGGTCGACGGCCCGGGTACCCACGTAGCGGACCTCGACAGCCGTGTCCCAGCCCACTTCGCGCTGAATGCCGAAGCTCCAGGTCTGAATGTAGGGAACCTTCAGATTGGGGTCGACGTTGAAGGCGGCCGGGTTGGTCGTGACGAAGAACGGCGAAGCCGGGTTGGTGATGTCGTCGACGAAGCTGAGCGGCAGCTTGAAGGCCGGAGCGTTCACGGTGGGAACGCCGTCCGAAAGCAATCCGGTCAGGTCGTCCCTGGTCACCGTGGCGGCGATACCGAAGCGGTTGATGGCATTGCCGGGAGCGCGCTGCACTTCGTCGTTGGCGTAGGAGATGCCGTAGGATCCGCGGACGGCCGTCTTGCCGTCTCCGAAGATGTCCCAGGCAAAACCCACGGTGGGGGCGAAGTTGTTGTTTTCGTTGTTGATCAGCTTGTCAACGAAATCGACGCCGCCGTTGGGATCGAGCACGCCGGCCACAGCGTCGCCGCCGGGGCCGAGAGTGGTCTGAGTGATCAGGTTATCGCGCTCCCTCAACTGGTCGTAATACTCCCAGCGCAGACCCAGGTTGAGGGTCAGGCGGGGGCTCACACGCCAGGCGTCCCCGAAGTAGAAGCCATAGACGTCATAGATCCAGTTGAAGTCGTCAGCAGCGTTCTCGAACATCGGGTTGTCGCGCGAGAGGACGTTGAATTCCAAGGTCGTGTCGTCCAGAATCCCGCCCAAGTCGGCCAGGATGTCGTCGGCGCGGTTCAAAGAAGAACTGCTGATGCCGCCGGGGAATTCGTCGGCGCTGAGGCCGAAGCCGTTAGTGGCGTCCGTTCCCAGGGTCACGTCCTGGAAGACGTTGAATCCGGCGAAGGAATTGATGCGGACCGACTGTCCCTGGAAGCCGAAGCGGAAGGAGTGGGCTCCCCGCTGCCAACTGGCGTTGTCGGCGAAGTTCCAGGTGTCGGTGTCGCGTCCCTGGCGCTCGAAGTTGGTCTCGTTGGTAGTGAAGCTGGCCGTGGAGATCTTGAAACCGCGCGGGAATTGCTGATCGGTTTCGAAGACCACCGGGCTCAGGTTGGCGCCGAAGCGGACCTGGTTGAGGAAGGTGGGCGTGACAGCCCAGTTCCAAGCCGTCGAGAAGAACCGAGGACCGCTGTCAGTGAAAACCAACGGGGTCGTTCTGAAGCTGCTGTCGATGTCAGGACGCTCGTTGATGACGCTGGTGTCGCGGAAAATTCCCTCGAAGGAATGCTGGTCGTTGAGGTTGTAGTCGAGGCGGAAGCCCCACTGTTCGCGGTCTTCGTTGCTCCCTTGGTTGAAGAAGAAGCCGCCGGTGTTGACGCCGTCACCCACCTGGAAGTCGTTGAAGGTGGAAGGCACTTCCGCCAGCAACTGCTGAATGGTCGGATCCAGGCTTAGTCCGCGCAGAGCGAGCAAGTCGATCTGGCGGGTTTGGCCGGCAGGGATGCCGTCCGCGCCCGTAGTGGTGTAGGTGTAGATGCCTTGACGGGCGTCAGGGCTCAGGATGGTGGCACGGGTCCCGGTCTGGGTACGCTCGCGGAAGAGGTCCAAGTTGGCGTAGAAGAGCAACTTGTCCTTGACAACGGGGCCGCTGACCGAAAATCCCACCTGGTTGCGGATCAAGCTGGGTTGCTCGACACCGTTCAGGTTGTTGAAAAAACTGGTGGCGGCAGCCGCGTCATTGCGGTGCACCCAGTAGACGTCTCCGTGAAGCTGGTTGGTTCCCGAGGGGGTCACGAAGTTGACCTGGGAAGAACCGAATCCCGAAGAGACACCCTGGTTCTGGGTGGTGAGGCTGAACTCGCCGACTTGCGACTGGGTCAGCCGGTTAGGCGTGAAGGTGGAGGCGTTGGAACGGATGAAGTTGTCCTGGATGTTGACGCCATCCTGGCTGATGTTCACGAAGGAAATCCGGACGCCGGCGATGGAAGTCCCCGTCAAGCCGTTGTTGGCGGTACCCGCGTTCAAGGTGATCAAAGCCAGCGGGTTGCGTCCGTTGAGAGGCAAATCGTCGATCTGCCGCTTCTGAATGGTGGTGGAAATCTGAGTGTCTGAGGTGGCGACCAAGTCGACACCTGAGGTAACTGTCACGGTTTCGGAGATGTCTCCGATCTCAAGAGTCGCGACGATGGAGAACTCTTCACCCACGTTGACTTTGACGCCTTCGGCGACAAAGGTTTTGAAACCGGTCAAGCTCACCTCAACGGTGTACGCGCCGGGAATCAAGGACGGCACCGCAAAGGAGCCGACATCGCTGGTGACAGTGTTCCATTCGCGCCCTGAGGCGACGCTCGTCACCTTGACTTCGGCGCCCGGCACCGCCGCGCCCGAGGCGTCGCGCACCGTGCCCGAAATCGAGCCGCTGGCAGCCTGGGAAAACGCGGGGGCGATGGATAGTGCGCCGGCGATCAAGAGGACGATCGCAATACGAATCACTTTCATCAATCTAACCTCCCCTGAAATAGTCAGGTTTTCGATTGTGCAAAGGTTCGAGCCCGCTCAATCGATGGCAAAAAAGCCTGCGGACTCAAGGAATACTGGCGGTGGGACTGGTATCAGCCCCGAACCGCCGTCGCCGTCCCGGCTCCTCCAGGGAGATCGAGACGGATCAATCTTTTCTCGGTTGGAAGAAGGTGCAAGAACGGTGCCAGAAACCGCCAGGGGCGCTCAAAGCCGCTGTCAGCGGTGAGCAGCGTCGAATGGCCGAGGGCTTGAGCGGGCCTTGATTCAAAAAAATGGAGGCCCGTTCCCTTGCCAATCCAAAGACTTGAATGGTGCTTCAAGCCGCCAAAAGGGACCCATTCCGACTCCCCAAAGCGGCAGGCAGTCAAAACGGCACAGCCGCCGGGAGCAGGCGGCGGACTGCCGTTTCTGACATACCTTGTTTTCTTCGCAGCGCCTCATCCTTATTCGGAGCGCAGCGCCTGGATGGGATCGACGGCGGCCGCCCGGCGGGCGGGCAGATAGCAGGCGGCGCCGGCGACCAGCACCAGGACCAGCGCCACGGCGCCCAATCCGCTCCCTTCCACCTCGGCTATGCCGGCCAGCACGTAGGAGATTCCATAGTGGGCCGCCAACACTCCAGGCAGGGCCAGCAGCAATCCGATGGCGGTCAGCATCAGTCCTTGCCGGGTGATAAGACCCAGCACCTGTCCCTTGCCTGCTCCCAGGGCCATGCGCACTCCGATCTCGTGGCGGCGCTGGACCACCGAATAGGCCAGCACTCCATAGATGCCCACGGCGGAGAGGACCAGGGCCAGGGCGCCGAAGCCGCCCATGATGATGGAGATGACGCGGGCCCCGGTGAAGAACTGGGCGATAAAAGCATCCAATGTGAGCATTTGCCCCACCGTGGCGTCGCGCTCCAGCGACTCCATCTCCTGTCGGATCGATTGACTCAGGCCGGGGGCCGCCTCGCCTCGCGTCTTCAGCATGAAGGCCATGGAGTTCCTCGACTGCTGGGCCAGTGGAAGATAGATGACGGCTTGACCTTGCGAGCCCACTTGCAGGAAGATCTGCATGACGTCGTCCACCACTCCCACAATGCGCCGCTCCTTCTCCAGCACCCGGAGGCGGCCGCCCACGGCTTCTTCCTCAGCGAACCAGCGCTGCGCCAGCGAACGGCTGATGACGGCCACGGCCTGGCCCTCCCCGCGGTCGGAGTCGAGCAGCGGGCGGCCGGAGCGCAGCGGAATGCCCAGGGTCTCGAAATATCCTGGCAGCACCGTGATGCAGAGGGCGCTGGGCGGGGATTCGCCGTCGCGGGGAACGAGATCCTCAGGGGTGAAGGGAACGCTGGGCAGGAAGGGCATGCGGGGCAGGCTGCTGGCGGCGGTGGCGCCCTCCACGTCGGGAAGGCCGGCCAATCGCTCCGCGGCCTGCTCGAAAAAGGAGGCCGACTGCTCGTCCTTGTAGCGTTCGCCGGGCAGGGAGACGCCCATGGTGAGCAGGTTAGAGGTGTCGAACCCGCTTTCTACCCGCTGCAGGCTGCTGAAACTCTGGATCAGCATGACGGCCCCCGCCAGCAGCACGGCGGCCATGGACACTTCGGCCACCACCAGTCCCTTGCTCAGCAGTCGGCGCCGCCCTCCCGCCGTAGCTCCCCGGCCTCCTTCGCGCAGGGTGTCGGAGATCTCCACCCTGGAACCTTGCAGCGCCGGAGCGCTGCCGAAAAAAAGCCCTCCGGCCACCGTCACGGCCAGGGTGTAGAGCACTACGTTGGTGTCCAGCACCGGACGCATGAAGGCCGGCATGAGGGGAGCGAAGGCGGCGTGCATGAAGTGGATTCCTACGTAGGCCAGCAGCATTCCGATGGCTCCGCCGGCCAGCGACAGGAAGAGGCTCTCGCTCAGCAGTTGGCGCAGGATGCGCAGGCGTCCGGCCCCCAGCGCCCGCCGCACCGCGAACTCGCGCTGGCGCTCATATCCGCGGGCCAGCAGCAGGTTGGCGATGTTGGCGCAGGCGATGGCCAGCACGAAGATGAGGGCGAACTGCAGAAGAGCCATGAGGATGCGGTTCTGGTCGTCGGGTATGCGGTCCTGAAAACGCTCCAGCACCGCCGAGTGTCCGCTGGTGGTTTCGGGGTGCTCCTCCCTCAGGCGCCTGGACACGGTTTCGATCTCGGCTCGGGCCTGGGGCAAACCGACTCCCGGCGCCAGGCGTCCCAGCACCAGCAGGTTGCGGTTGGAGCGCGATCCCTGGCCCTTCTCCAGGGGCAGGGGGATCCACAGCTTGGCTCCGGGCGTGAAGATCTCGAATTCGGGCGGCATGACGCCCAAAACGGTGTAGGGCTCGGAATTCAGTTGCAGCGTCTGTCCCAGTATGGAGACGTCGGCGCCCAGGCGCTCTTCCCAGAAGCGGTACTGCAACACCACCACCTTCTCGTGCTCTTCTCCGGGCTCAAAGGTGCGTCCATGCAGGGCGTCCACTCCCAGCACCTGAAACATGCCGTCGGTGACCCGCTCGCCCATCAGAGGCTCGGGACGATCCCCCCGGGTCCAGTTGACCCGGGCGCCGCGAAACCCCTCCAGCAGGCCCAAGCCCCGCGTGCGCTCGCGATAGTCGATCAACTCAGGTTCCGACAAGGGCGTGAAGTTGGCGGGCGGCACTTGCCCCTCGCGATCCAGCCAGAGCAGCATGAGATTGCCGGGATCATCGAAGGGCAGGGGACGGAAAAGCAGGCCGTTGGTAAGACTGAAGACTATGCCGTTGCCTGCGATGGCCAGCGCCAGGGAAACGATGGCCAGGCCGGTGATCAGCCAGCCCCGCCTGAGAGTGCGTAGAGCGAATCGGACATCCTGAAGTAAAGTGGACACGGCGCCTCCTCATCCAATCTCCCTTGCCTGGCGGCTTTCCCGATATCCCCTCTACGAAAGACGGAGCGCAAATATTCGGATGGGATCGCGCCTGCAGCAATCTGGTCTTTTGACGCGCCACACTCATAGCCCACCTCAGCCAAGGCTATGGAGTGTTTGGGCGCAGGCAAGGCGCCCACGCCTACGTAAGGCGCCCACGCCTATACGTTGAGAACGTCCAGGGTGGGCCAGGACTCTCCCAGCACGGCGGCGGAGTCGCCGCCCAGCCAGTTCTCGAGCACGGTGGCATAGACGCTGCGGAAGTCCTGGGTGAAGGTCATGTCGCCGATTTGATCGAGCTGATCGGGAGCCAGGCTGGGATGCTCTCCGTGGAATCCGCCGATGACCGGTCCGCCCAGCAGGAACATCTGGTTGGCGGTGCCGTGGTCGGTGCCGTCGCTGGCGTTTTCGAAGAGCCGCCGTCCGAACTCGCTGAAGGACATCACCAGCACGTCCTGGTCGAAGCCCAGTTGCTTCATGTCGGCCCAGAAGGCGGCCAGTCCTTGCGAGAAGGTGTCCAGCAGGGTGGCGTGAACGCCCTGCACGGGATTGCCGTTGCTCTGCTCGGCGTGAGTGTCGAATCCGCCCAGGGTGACGTAGAAGACGCTCACACCCAGGTCGGCGGCCATCACCCGGGCTACCGTGCGCAGGTTCTCGGCGAAAGCGCTGTCGGGGTATTCCACGGTGCTGTTGTATCCGCCCTGTCCCTCCAGCAGTTCGATGGAGGCCAGGGTGGCGTCCAGCGCCGTCTGGCCCACGAAGTCCTGCAGCCCGAAGCGGTTCTGGGGCTGGGCCAGCACCTGCTGGAAGGCGGCGTTGATATTGGCGCCGTCCGGGTACTCGCCGCCCCCGTCGCCCGGATTGAGGTTGGTGTCGAGCTGGAAGGTCTCGATGCTGCGGATGGCGGGAGACGCTCCCTGAGAGGAGATCATGGCCTTAGGTACGCCTCCCCCGATAGCCAGCGCCTCCAGGGTGGCCTGGCTGTCCAGTTCGTCCAGGTGCTTGGCCAGCCATCCGTCTTTGGCCACGATCTCAGGTTCGGCCGTGTGCCAGATGTCGGAGGAGCGGAAGTGGGAGCGGTTGGGGTTGGGGTAGCCCACCCCGTGAATGGCTGCCAGGACGCCCTCGTCCCACAGGTCGCGCATCCCCGTCATGGCGGGATGCATGCCGTAGGTGTCGTCGATCGTGAGCACATCATTGGCAGGGATTCCAAGGGTAGGGCGCTTGTCCCTGTAATTGAAGTCGTTGTAGGGGATGATGGTGTTGAGCCCGTCGTTGCCCCCCGCCATCTCCAGCACCAGCAGCACCCGTCCGTTGGCCGCGGCGGCCTGGGTGATGCCCTGGGCCTTGGCGGCCTTGATGGACTTGACCAGGAAGGTGGGCGCGCACAGCGCCGAGGAGAGAAAAGTCAGGTTCTTGAGAAAGTCTCGCCGTTTCATGGATCGCGCCTCCCCTAGTTGGTTTGGTAGGCCGGAAGCAGGGTGACCAGGTAAGCCAATCCCCGCACCTTGGTGTCGATGTGGACGGGATTGGCGATGTCGAACTCGCCGATGGTGCCGTCGGCCTGACGCCGCAGGTAGTCTTCCAGCACCAGCTTCTCGTCGGCGGTGGCGTCTCCGGCCAGCAGGCGGTCCACGAAGTGATCCACTACGTCCTCTTCGGAAACCAGTCCGTACCGCTGCACCATGCCTTCCAGATCGGCGGGATTGACGAAACGCACCACGTCGGTCTCGCGGTTGCGTACAGGGACCGGCTGACGGATGGCCAGCATGTCGTTGTAGTAGTCGTAGCGGAAGAGCAGGGTGGAGGTGTTGACCCAGCCCACCCCGCTGGTCCATCCGCCCACGTCGGGAGGCAGGAAGAGGAGCTGGTTCATCTGATTGATGAAAAAGGGCAGGAACTCGGGGCTCTCCAGCTCCATCTCGCGGGCGAAGGCCACTCCGGCCTCCACCGGCGCCTTCATCAGGCCGCGGTAGGCCCGCTGGGAGAAGAACTCGGGATGGCGGAAGATGGCCCGCAGCAGCGGCTTCAACTCGTATCCGTTCTCGCGCAAGACCCTTCCCAACTGACGGATCAGCCCCGGGTCGGGATCGGGGTAGACCAGGAACTCCCACAGCTTGGCGGCGATGAACTCGGCGGTCACGTCCTGCTCGAAGATGATGTTGATGATGTCGTCGCCGTTCCAGTTGCCGGTCCGGCCCAGGAAGGTCTTGGGGCCGAAGTCGTGGAGGACCGGGATGAAGAGGAAGTCGTAGTCGAATTCGTCGGGGTTCATGCGGTCGAAGTCGAAAGTCCATCCGGTGAAGGCCCGGGCTGCTTCCTGAATGTCTTCTTCGGTGTACTGGTCGACTCCCATGGTGAACAGTTCCAGCAACTCGCGGGCCCAGTTCTCGTTGGGCTGGTTGCGAACGTTAAGGAAGTTGTCGAGCCAGATGAGCATGGCCGGATCGCGGGCCATGTCGTGCACCAGGTCCTTGAAATTGCCCAGGGCGTGCTCGCGAAAGGTGTCCTGCTGGATGAGGATGAGGGGCCGTCCGGTGGAGGGCTTGACCTGATTGACCTCCTGCAGCGAAGTGGCGAAGTGGTCGTGCCAGAAGTAGGTCATCTTCTCCAGCAACTGGCGGCGGCTGTTGATCATGCGGTAGAGCCACCAGCGGTTGAGTTCCACCGGATTGGCCAGCACCAGCCCCTCCACCTGGGGAACGGCGCGGCTGAGCTGGTAGTCGCGGGCCGCCAGGGCTTCTTCCATGGCCGAGTCGTCGACCGTCTCGTATTCCAGGAGTTCGTCCAGCGTGGCGATGAATCCCTGCGAGACCATGCGGTCGATTTCTTGAGGAGAGGCTGAGAATCCGGCGCGGCGCATCAGGTGGGCGGCGTTGGCGCGGTCCCAGGTGAAGCCCGGGTCCCGTGCGGGAAAGGAGGGGCGTGTGGTGACCGGCCCTTGGGCCGCCAAGGATGCTCCGGCCAGCGCCAGGATGAGAATGAACAGAAGCGGGCGTTTCATGTCTCCGGCCTTTCGCAACTGAAGTGTTCGGGCTTAAACGTTATTCTCTTACGGACCTGTCGGCCGCCTGTTTCAGTACAATTGTCCTAAAAGCGAAAATTTTCGCTTTTAGGAACGCTGAGAGGCGGTGGCTGGAAGTCGCCTTCTACTGGACTTGCAGGCTGTTGACCACCGAGAAAACGGCGTCCACGCCCTTGGCCTGGATCTCTGCGATTTGAGCGTCCTGGCGGTTGTTGACGACTCCCAGCAGGGTGATATGGCCTCGTTCCACGATGATGTGGATGGCGTGTGCGCCCAGATGGAACTGTCCCGTGTCGACTAATTCGGAGGCGCTGCGTCCGCGGGGAGAGGGGGGGATTCTGACCGATCCGCCTCCCGGCAGGTATTTGCGCAGTTGAGGATGACCGTAGATGGCCGAGTAGGCGGCTATGCGGATGCGGTCGTCCACTGTCGAGACCGGCAGCACCTGGATTTCATTGTTGACCGTCTCGACGCCCTCGATTCTCTGGACGGCGGCATTGGCCGAACGGCGAAGCGTGGGCCTGCGCACCATTCCCGACAGGTGGACGGTGCCGCCTTCCACTGAGTAGGAGAGCCAGTCGAAGGCTCCATAGTCGGCCAATCTGCGCAGGCTCTTCTGAACGTCCCCTTGCAGCGTGGACTGAGCCGGCAGCAGGACGCCCGCAGTTGCCAGGGCCAAGGCCAGCAGGGTTAGCACGGATTTGCGATGCACGGGACCTCCTTCTCCTGCTCTCTCCTCTTATCGATCTACCCGACATGATAGCCCAGTGGCGCTATCGGCGCAGCGCAAAAGGGGCGGGTGTTGCGGCTGAAGCGGGTTTCTGAGTGAAAGCAAGCCTGCCTGGCGTTGATCCATGTGGGGCTGTCGACTAGACTGCTAATGTCATGTTCGTGCTCGAACAAAGCGAAAACTGAAAGCGTAGGAAGAACCAATATGTTTGATGCGCAGCGTTTACTGGGCGGATTGGTCAAGTCGCAATTTCGCGGGTCTCGTCGGCGCAGCCGGAGACGCCGCCGCCGCCGATCGAGCGGACTGGGATCGCTGCTGGGAGGGGGAGCGGCCACAGCCGTGGGCATGGGAGCCCTGGGTGTGGGCATTGCCGCCTTCGAGCACTTCACCCAGTCCAAGAAAGGCGGTTCGGGTCAGCAGTCGCCGCCCGGGCAGCAGCCTGCTTCGGGAGGCCCTCCGCCGCCCCCGCCTGGGTCCGGCTCATCGGGCGCGGCCCCTCCTCCTCCTCCGGCCGCCGCCGGGGGACCTCCGGGAGCACCGCCTGCGCCTGAGTCCTCTTCTCAACAGAATCAGGAGCAGGCCCTCCTGCTGATCAGGGCCATGATCGCCGCTGCCGCGGCCGACGGCGAAATCGATGCCGAAGAGCGGGGAGCGATTCTGCTCAAGCTGCGCCAGAGCGGGTTCGGCAAGGAAGAACGCGACTACGTGCGCCAGCAGATGGAGAAGCCGCTGTCGCTGGACGAATTGCTCAAGGAACTGGTCAAGCAACCCCAATCCCAACAGCTCAAGCCCCAGGTCTATGCCGCCTCGCTGCTGGCCATCGAAGTCGACACCGAGGAAGAGCGGGCCTACCTCAAGCAACTGGCCGAAGGCATGGGCCTGGATGAAGAAACGCGGCAGGACATCGAGTCCGAGCTGGGCCTGGAATTGGATTGATGGACGACCAAGACCCGGTCGTTAGAAAGAAGTTAAACGTGCCGCTTCAGGCATAGAGGGAAGGAAATCAGCATGTCTCAATGGTATCTGAGTTACGACGGCAAGCAGGAAGGCCCTTACGACCTCAAGCAGGCCTCCGAGAGAGCACAAGCCAATCCCAGCGGATACGGCTGGCGCGAGGGGCTGGGCGAGTGGAAGCCCATCGGCCAGATCCCCGAGCTGCAGGGCGGGGCCTCTTCGTCGCCGCCTCCGCCGGTGCGGGTGGGAGCTGCCGACGAGATCGACTACGAGGTCAAGGGCACGGAAATGCAGTTTGTGGAGGTGGAACTGGACCCCGGCGAGAGCGCCGTGGCCGAGGCCGGCTCCATGATGTACAAAGACGACGACATCGTCATGAACACCATCTTCGGCGACGGCTCCCACCAGGCCGAGAGCGGCGGGTTCATGGACAAGCTGCTGGGGGCCGGCAAGCGGCTGATCACGGGCGAAAGTCTCTTCATTACGGTTTTCACCCACCAGGGGTCGGGCAAGGCCAAGGTGGCTTTCGCGGCGCCTTATCCGGGCAACATCCTGCCCATCAGCCTGCCCCAGGTGAACGGGACGCTGATCTGCCAGAAAGACAGCTTTCTATGCGCCGCCAAGGGCGTTCAGATCGGCATCTTCTTCCAGAAGAAGATTCTCACCGGTCTCTTCGGAGGAGAGGGCTTCATTATGCAGAAGCTGGAGGGCGACGGCCTGTGTTTCGTCCACGCCGGAGGAACTCTGGTGGAACGCCAGCTCAAGCAAGGCGAGACGCTGCATGTCGATACCGGCTGCATCGTAGCCTTCGAGCAGACCGTTGACTTCGACATCCAGAGGGTGGGAGGGGTCAAGTCGATGATCTTCGGCGGCGAGGGCATCGTCTTCGCCCGTCTGCGCGGTCCTGGCCACGTGTGGATGCAGTCTTTGCCCTTCTCGCGCCTGGCGGGACGCATGCTGGCCGCCGCTCCTCAACGTGGCGGCAGCAAGGGCGAGGGATCCATCCTGGGTGGACTGGGCGACATGTTCGGCGACAGCCGCTAGCTTCGCAACTTCCAATCTCCAACACACCCAACTCACAAGTGCGGGCTGAGCCTGCGAGTTGGGGATTGGTCCTTGGAACTTCGACCGCAGGTCGCTAAATGGCGCCTTCGGCCATCAGGGCCAGCACGGCCAGTCCCAGCACTCCCATCACGAACAGGGTGGGGACGGCGAGCAGCAGGAAGATGTAGAGGACCACCTTCCAGGCCGGGATTTCGCGGTGCTCGACGTCGAGTTCGAGTCCGCGGTCCCACCTGGTGTCGCCGTGCTCCTTGTAGCTGAAGTACGACCAGATCAGGGCCGCCAGGGCCAGGATGTGGAAGCCGGCGGCCATGCCCATCACCATGGCCCATCCGGTGCGCCGCATTCCGGTGCCGAAACCGACTTTGTCTCCAGAGCGGTCGCGCACGCGGACGTTGAGCAGCCATTTGCCCGGCGTCCAGCCCAGCGTCGAAAGCATGGCGCCTTCCACCACGATCCAGATCAGGAGGAAGATGAGTCCGGAGAGGATGCGCGAGTCGAACACCCATGGGGGCATCGTCAATCCCATGGCGAAGCCGACGAAGATGCCGCCCATGGTGAGATCGAAGAAACGGGCCCAATAGCGCACCCAGGGCCGGATCTGAGCTCCGGTGGCCCAGCCGTCCATTTCAAAGCCGTCATTGCGTTCCCAGCTATCGTTCAGCGTGCCTTCGGCAAAGGAACCGTTGACGACCGTTCCGGCCGATCCCTGCAGCGGCGATCCGGGAGGAGCCGGCGGCATGGAAGAAGGCCGCGCCACTTCGGGCGTGCTGAAGAAGTCGACTTCGCTGGCCGGCCTCCACTCGGCGCGGAATTGGTCGGGACGCACCAAGGCGTCTCCGGGCAGGGAACCCTTGTCGAAGAGCGTCTGCAGCTCTTCGGCCTCGACCGGTCCCCGGCGCTTTTTGTCCTTGAAGTAAAACCACCGGGAAACGCCTGAGGAGGCATCTTCTCCAAGTGGCGGTGCAATATTTGCCAGTTGAGCCATACCCGCCATATCGGCGCGGGGCGCTTGAACTTGAGGCTGAATTCACCTTTGTGACAACGGTCACTTTATTGGCGCTAGGGCCGATAGGCGGCCAACAAGTTCACACCCCAATCAAGTTCCAGCGACCGCGCTGAAGGCCTAATTGCTCTCGGCGGCATCAGGCTGCTCGCCTGTCTCTCTCGCTGCCGCCTCCGGCAGAGTCCACAGCGCTCATCCCCTCTTGCGACTTGGACTTTGGAAGTTGGCCATTGCGCCCCCCCGGCGGTCTTGACCGCCGGGAGGCGCTGGGATACCGTGGGTGCAGGCGCAAATCCCTTCCCCCTCAAGGAGGACATCCCATGACACGACTTTCCCTTCGCTTGCTGGCGGCGGCGCTGGGGCTGGCGGTCCTCGGCCTGCCCGCCTCGGCCCAGGATTCCGCTGACCCGACACCTCAACTCAAACGCCTGCAACTCGAGACTTTTCTCGACTTTGAGCGCGTCTCCAATCCCCGCATCTCGCCCGACGGAAAGCAGATCCTCTATACGCGGCGCTGGATCAACAAGATGGAGGACAAGTGGGAGTCGGAGATCTGGATACTGAACGCCGACGGCAGCCGCAACCGCTTCCTGATCAAGGGCTCCAACGCCGAGTGGTCTCCCAG
Organism: Acidobacteriota bacterium; assembly: GCA_035471785.1. Classification (NCBI taxonomy): domain Bacteria; kingdom Pseudomonadati; phylum Acidobacteriota; species Acidobacteriota bacterium. The sequence goes on along the minus strand of DATIPQ010000110.1, from coordinate 5,322 downwards.
CGGCGACCGCATTCTCTTTACCGCGCCCGGAGAGCCCAAAGGCAACCAGATCTTCGTGCGCTGGATGGACGCTGAAGGGGCCGTCAGCCAAGTCACGCGCTTGACCGAGTCGCCCTCCAGCCCGACTTGGGCCCCGGACGGCGAATCGATCGCTTTTCTCATGTTCGTGGATGCTCAGAGCCGGGACTGGAGCATCGACCTGCCCCGCGCTCCCAAGGGCGCCAAGTGGACGCCGGCCCCCAAGATCGTGGAGAATCTGCGTTGGCGCCGCGACCGCATCGGCGATTTGCCCGACGGGCATCGTCACATCTTCACCGTACCGGCCGAAGGCGGCACTCCCCGCCAGATCACCTCGGGGGAGTGGAACCACAACGAGATCGAGTTCACGCCCGACGGCAAGTACATCCTCTTTGACGGGCTGCGGGTTGACGACGCCGAATTGGTCTACCGCGAATCGGAAATCTACAAAGTCGAGGTGGAAAGCGGCGAGATCACCCAGTTGACGACCCGCAAAGGACCCGACTCGGATCCGCTGGTGTCTCCCGACGGCAGCCAGGTGGCCTACCTGGGCCATGACTGGACCGATGACCCCTACCTGGTTCCGCACGTTTACCTGATGTCGGCGGACGGCTCCAATCCCCGCCTCATCTCCGGCGACTGGGATCGCCGCCCCTCCGACATGACCTGGGCCGAGGACGGCAGCGGCCTCTACTTCACCGCCCGCAGCAGGGGAAGCGCCAACCTCTACTTCCTGCCCGCCGAGGGCGGTTCGGTGCAGGCTGTCACCCAGGGCCAGCACATGCTGTCGGTGGACGACATCTCCCCTCAGGGCCTGGTGGTGGGCACCCGCAGCGCGCCCCACGACCCCGGCGACATCGTCTCTTTCAGCCTCGGAGACGCCGCCGCCATTCGCCGGCTGACGCAGGTCAACGACGACGTCCTGGGCGACCTCACGCTGGGCGATGTCAAGGAGATCGTCTACACTTCCTCCGACGGGCTGGAGATTCAAGGCTGGTACATCACTCCTCCCGGATTCGATCCCTCGCGCCAGTACAAGATGATCCTCCAGATCCATGGGGGCCCCCACGGCATGTACGGCGTGGGATTCAACTTCGCATGGCAGGAGCACGCCGCCAACGACTACGTGGTGCTCTACACCAATCCGCGCGGGAGTTCCGGCTACGGAAGACAGTTCGGCAACCGCATCAAGTACGCCTATCCCAGCAAGGACTACGACGACCTGATGGCGGGAGTCGACGCCCTTCTGGCCAAGGGATTCGTGGACGAGAGCAACATGTTCGTCACCGGATGCAGCGGCGGAGGCGTGCTGACGGCTTGGGTGGTGGGCCATACCGACCGCTTCGCGGCCGCTTCCTCCAACTGCCCGGTCATCGACTGGGTCAGCTTCGTAGGGACTACCGACGGCAACCTCTACTGGTACAAGAACTTCGCCAAGTATCCCTGGGAGGACGCCTCGGAGCACTTGCGCCGCTCGCCCCTCAGCTACGTGGGCAACGTCAAGACGCCCACCATGCTCATGACAGGCGTCAAGGACCTGCGCACTCCCATCGCCCAGACCGAGGAGTTCTACCACGCCCTCAAGATGTTGGGAGTCCCCACCGCCATGATCCGCTTCAACGACGAATGGCACGGCACCGGCAGCAAACCCAGCAACTTCATGCGCACCCAACTGTACCTGCGCCACTGGTTCGAAAAACATTCCCGCAGCCCTTCTCCTGAACCCACCGAAACCACCGGGGGACAGGAGTAGCGGGGTCCGCATGTCTCTTGAGGCCGCTTCCGTTTCAGGGCGGTGGCGGCCTGGGGGGCTCCCGGCGGGACTGCCGACTCACTGAGGAGAACGAACCCCGCTCGGCTGCGCCCTCAGAGCGGTTGCGGAACTCCGGCCTCAGCGGTCGCCGCTGGGGACTGAAGTCCTACGACTGCCCAACCTGTTCTACTGGAATTTTTACTTCGATGACCGCCATTGAATAAGATGGCCCCCCGGTTCGTTCATACAGGAGCAAGCACGAAAGACGAGTCGAGGCCCGCCATGAACGAGCCCATCCCCAACAGAGAGCGTGACGCCCGCACCTGGGCGGCCTTTTGCCACCTGGCGGCCTTCGGCGCCTTCCTGGTGCCGTTTGGCCACATCATCGGCCCGCTGGTCGTGTGGCTGGTGAAACGCCACGAGCACCCCTTTATCGACGAGCAGGGGCGCGAGGCCGTCAACTTTCAGATCACCCTCACGCTGATCTTCGCGGCACTCGTTTTCTGCCTCATCTTCCTGGCCCTGATCATGCTCCCGGTGCTGGACCGCCAGCCTGGTTTGGTCTTCCTGTTCATCCCTGTAGCCTTCTTGTTGCCCGTCGTGGCCTTGACCGATTTCATCCTCATCCTCGTGGCCACCATCCGCGCCGGCAACGGCCAACCCCACCGCTACCCCCTGAACCTCCGCCTCATCCGAGGTTAGCTGCCCTTCGAGGTGAAACACGATGACGCCGAGGGAGGCACTGCCATATCGCTCGATTCCGATTTCGAGCAAGTCGGCTTCCAGCGGCTTACCCAGTGATTAGGATCCGATGCTTTCGCAGGGTCAGACAACTCCTTAGACAATCGGGCCTCGAATGGAGCTGCAGTTCTGCTGTGAACCGCGGAGCCGATTCGCCACTATTCGGCAGGCGGGGGCGACTGCCAGAGGACGTTCATGATGACCCACTTGCCATCGACTTTGGCCAGGTGGAAGTAGTCGATGCCCCACTCGGCGGTCAGTTTGGCCGAGGCGGTCTTGTCGAGCACTTCGTAGATTTCGATCTTCTGAGGCGCGGACTCGGGGTCGACGCGTCCGTTCTCGTTCCAGTCGCCGGCCAGCTTGACCAGTTGCTCGAAGGTCATGGGGTAGAGCGTGTACTGGCCGTCCTGGCGGTAGAAGCCGCGCTTCCACAGGTCGGGATGGACGCTTCGCTCGATGCGCTCGGGTTCCACCAGGTAAATGCCCAGCACATAATCTTCAATGGCGGCGCGGACGCCTTTTTCGTCTTCGGCCTTGTCGGCCGATGCCGCCCAAGCCGACCCTGTAATAAGTGAGATCGCCAGTAGAATCCATAGGAATCTCTTCATTTCGTGCTCCTCTCAGTCTTTCAACGTCGCGGCGAGGCTGGCGTTCCGCTTATTGTGCCCGAGCCCTGGGCCGGGGAGGCTTGGGTGGAATCAGCACGGCACAGCTATGGCACTGCTTAGGCCGGCAGACGACCATTGGGATCCAAGTCAGGCAAAGCCGTCAGGAGGTGGCCGTCGGGATCCCATTCAGGACCGCCCCTGTGTGTCCAGTCCATGGGACCCAGGACTGGATTTGTGGCCAGCATCCGCCCGTTGGGGTCCAGATACGGGAGTGTCGCCAGCATCCTTCCGTCGGGGTCCAGATACGGGAGTGTCGCCAGCATGCTTCCGTCGGGGTCCAGGTGGGGAAGCGCGGCCAGCGTCTGTCCGTTGGGGTCCAAGTGGGGAAGCGCGGCCAGCGTCCGGCCATTGGGATCCCAGTCAGGGCCACCGGTGCGCGTCAAGCCGTCGGGATCGAGGGTCGAGCCCAGGGCCAGCCGGTCGGGAAAAATGACGGGACCTGGAGTCCGCAAACGGCCGTTGGGGTCCATAGTCGGATGGGAGGCCCGTCCATTGGGGTCCCAGTCAGGGCCTCCGGCCAGCAGACGGCCATCGGGATCGAGCAACGAGCCGATGGCAAGCTGCCGCCCGTCGGGGTCGAGCAGCGAACCGATAGCCAACTGGCGCCCGTCGGGATCTATCTGGTAATTGACAGCGTGGCTGTCGGGTGTCGCCTTCTGAAGCGAAGCGGGCGCGAAGGACGAGAGCAGCGCCAGTGAGGTGAGAGCCAGCGCCGCAATGAGCAGACGACGGCCTGCGGGGGAAAGGTAATTCGACATAGTCTTCTCCTTCTCCGTAGAAAACTAAAATTTGTCCCCCGACAGGCCAAAGGCTACTCGAAAACCCGTCAACGTGTCAATGGGCATTGTGAGGAATGGTGCTCTCGTCTACCGCTGCAGATCTTCCGGCTTTTGGACGGCGTTCTGGTTGTCGGCATTGAGCTGCATGGACTTCTCGTAGAGGGCGGCAAGGTGTGAGCGGAGGCTGGCTGTGGGGGTGAGTTTCACCTTCTCGTGAAAGGCTTGGGAATGGTGGCGGTGAAAGTGCAAGCTTCGCGGTCGTCATCGAATCTGATTTGGGGCCACCTCTTCGACGGCGCGCGGCGACGAGGTTTCAGCCGCTCAGGCGGCCGGGGTCGTGGTAGGTGTTGAAGTCGCCTTGGCGAACGAAGCCGCACAGGGTGAGGTCGAACTCCTGAGCCAGTTGGACGGCCAGGCTGGAGGGGGCGCTGACGGCGGCCACCATGGGGATGCCGGCGGCCAGGGCCTTTTGCAGGATCTCGAAGCTGGTGCGTCCGCTGACCATGAGGATGCAGTCGGAGGCCGGCAGGGCGTCGTCCAGCAGGAGGCGTCCCACCGCCTTGTCGACCGCGTTGTGGCGTCCCACGTCTTCGCGGCTGAGGATGAGCCGGCCAGTAGGCGAGAAGATTCCGGCGGCGTGCAGTCCGCCGGTTTGCTGGAAGACGGCCTGGGCATCGCGGAGCTTCTTGGGCAGCGAGGAAATGACGGAGCGGTTCACTTGAGGACAGCGGGGATCGAGCGCCACCTGGCCCAGATTGGCCCGCAGCGCGTCCAGCGAGGCTTTGCCGCACACCCCGCAACTGGAGGTGGTGTAGAAGTGGCGCTTGAGCGACGAAGGATCGAAAGCCGCCTCCTTGGCGAAGTTGACGCGCACGCTGTTGCAGCCGGAACGCTCGGGCAAAAGCGGCTTGCGCGAGGCCAGCAGCGAGGCATCGGGCAGAAGTCCTTCGCCGTGCAGGAAGCCCAGCGCCAGTTCCCAGTCGTTGCCCGGCGTGCGCATGGTGATTGAGACCGCCTCTTCGCGAAGCTCTCCCTCATCAAAATAGACCACGCGGATCTCCAGCGGCTCCTCCACCGCCAGCAGATCCTCGACCTGCCGTCCCTGGCGCTCAATATTGACGCTGGCGACTCTTGGGTCCATCTGCTGCCCAGTATAGCGTGCCGGAGGCCTGGGGCCGAATAACCGCTAATGCAGCGCGTCAGAAGTTTTGAGCCACCCTGTGGCGTTATCCCACGCTTTCAGATGCTATGTGAGCCGGTTTTCGAACCGGCGCCGGAGAAAGCAGCGGGTCGCTGCTGTTAGGCTGATCAAAAACTTCAACGAAAGGAAAAGCCATGAAGACAACGACCCGTGAGAGAAAGT
>DATIPQ010000109.1 GCA_035471785.1 Acidobacteriota bacterium | reverse complement strand
TTCCGCCATGTCCTTGTCGCCGTGAAGGGCGGCTGAATGGAGGGCCGTGAAGCCTCCCTGCTGCTGGGCGTTGGGATCGGCTCCCGCTTTGAGCAGCATTCTTGCGATGCGCCTCCGGCTGGCGGCGTCGCCGTTGGCCATGGCCGAGTGGAGGGGACGGATCTGATTTGCAGTGGCGGCGTTGGCGTCTACATCTCTCGCCAGCAGCAGCTCGACGGTTTCCGCGCGGCCGAAAAAACAGGCCAGGTGGAGGGGGTAGAAACCGTCGGAAGCGGGTTCTACAGCCCTTTGGGGCAATTCGTCCACCAGGTCCTTGACGCGTCCCGTCTCGCCCATGGCGGCGGCTTCGAAGACATCTAAATCGTCGCGGGCGGAGGCGATGGCATCGGCCACTTCGAACTGCTGGTTGTAGAGCGCGAAGAGCGGCGCTGAGATCCCCTGCTCGTTGCGGGCGGAAGCCAGCGAGGCGTCGGCCTTCACCATCTCCCTCACCCTTTCGGCATCACCCTTCTGTATCGCCTCGAAAAACGCTTCGCTCATGACCTTCTCCTTGGAATCCAGACTTTTCCCTGTGCAGCCGCACTCCCGGCCATGGTAACGAAACGAGTTGTCGCCTGCTCTCCTTGCAGCGGATAACAGGCCGTCCGTTCTTGACCGCGGCCGCCATGAATCCGGTTTTGGGAGTCGGGCATGAGTCTTCTTTCCTAAAGCCGTCCGCCGTTCTGGCGGAGGTAGACCAGGATCAGGCGGGTCGAGAGCGAATAGGAGGCGATTCCCTCGCGCACGCCGTGCAGGCGCAGATAAGAATCGTTGACGGCCTCTCCGACCTTGCTGGCCGGTCCCTCGAATTGTCTCCAGAAACGCCCCGCCTCTTCGATGTCCCTGCGCACCGCGGGCAGGCGCTGGGAGACCAGGCGGCGGGCCAGGTGGGGATTGCGGCGGTAGATCTCGTTGATGAGCTGGCGCTGGGCGAAGACCAGTCCCGAATAGCGCACATAGGGGTGGCGGGACTCCAGACAGGCCAGGAAACCGAAGAAGTTGGCCTCGTCCTCTCCCGCGATGCCGCGTTGATGGGCCTTTTCGTGGGCGATGATGTGGGGCAGTTGATATTGGGGAACCATGTGGTTGAAGTTGGCCTCGCCGGTCCAGGGAAAGTAGATGCCCGAAATCCCCAGGTAGCTGGTGAGCAGAGAGGCCCTCAGGGGTTTGGCGGGACCGTGAGGGAGGCTCCATCGACGCGGCAGGTCTAACTTGGCGGCCAAGCGGCTGTAGGCTTCCTCGAGCTGGGCGTCGATTTCCTGGCGGCCCAGGTGAGACCAATTGGGCCTCCACTCCACGCCGCCGTGGGCCCGGCGGTAGGCCTGATTGGAAAGCTCCACCAATCGCGTCCCCACTCGCTCCAGTTCATGCCAGGCCTCATCCGATGGGGGAACGCGGTCCCACTGCTGCCATCCCATGCGTTCTATGAGGGGAGGACGCGAGTAGTTGAGTCCCCACAAGAAGTAAAAAAGGGCCGCCGCTGCTGCGCTGAGAGCACCCAGGTGAAGAAGGCCCGAAAGCAACGTCCGCCGCCATGTTTGTCGCCGCTGCCTGAGCCTGCGCCAGCCCAGGGCCCCCATGGCTGCCAGCCACATCAGGACTCCCGCCACCATCCATTCGGCCAGGCTTTGGTCGGTAATGGCTGTCAGCAGGCCCAGACTTCGCGACAAGGCGGCTCCCATTCCGTCGCAATAGTACTGCTCGACCTGGGAGGGGAAGCGCGAGAGGATTGCGGAAACCGCCAGCACTAATGCGCTGCAAGCAATCACCAGCAGCCGCCCCCTGGCCCAGCGCAGGGGGCTTCCCGGCTTTGAAAGGCTCTGCTTCTGAGGGTCGCTGCTCACGGCCACCCATTGTAGAGGGTAAGTGCGATATGCGAAGTTCGAAGTCTTGAGGGGAGGGCAAGGGCGGGGCGACTGGGCACTGTTGTCGCCACCGCCCTCGACTCTGTGGAAAGGGAGGTGATGTTGTTGACATCTCCCATATCGGGTTCTGTGGAAAACTCTTTAGGGGCCTGTGGAAAAAAAGTGCAAAAAAATGCAAGAAAAGTGATTCAGGACACCGGAAACCTGCCCTGCGCCGGGAAAATGGAGGTCACTCGCCCCGGTAGACGGCGAAGTTGTTTTCGGTCTCGCGGATCAGCACTTCGTGCAGAAGTCCTGGGGGGAGGAGATCCTGCAAACGGTTCCAGCACACCAGGGCGATGTTCTCGGCGGTGGGGTTGAGGTCGGCGAACTCGGGGAGGTCCTGGTTGAGGTTGCGGTGGTCCATGGGCTCCATGACGGCCTTCTCAATGGCCGCCTTGAGGTCGGTCAGATTGAAGACGATTCCGGTGTCGGGATCGACTGCGCCCTTGACGGTGACCTCGATGACGTAGTTGTGCCCATGTCCGTTGGGATGGTTGCATTTGCCGAAGAGCCGGCGGTTCTCTTCCTGTGAAAGCTGTGAGCTGTGGAGCCGGTGAGACGCTGCGAAAACGGCCCGCCGAGTCAGGTAGACGTTGGCCATCGCTGGAAGTCTACCACGCTGCCCTCAATTCTTGCGGGGGAAGCCCTTGAAGAGTTTCTTCACGTGTTTGGGCACCTTCTTGTCGAGTTCGTCGCCGTCCTTGAAGCTCCCTTCCACGGTGCCTCTCCAAACCATCTGGTTGTTGGAAGGATCGACGATGTCGACGATCAAAGTGCCCTGACGGCGCAACTGCGAATCGATGCGTGTGGAGCCGAAGGGTCGCCAATGGCCGTAGGGAAGGCGGTTGGGACCCGTGCCCGCCTTGTTGTCGACTTCCTGCGTCTCCATCTGGGCGCGGGCGAACGCGAAGTATTTCAATTTCAGGTCGGCTTGATCGGGCGAATCGGCCTTACGCAGGCCATGATGCTGCAGCTCCCTTTCGATCGCCGACCGGATCAGGCGGTCGATCTCCTGGGGATCGCGCTGGGGCGAAGCGGGGAGCTTGATGTCCTCCATCCAGACGTAGGTCTCGAACTGCTGAAAATCGAGATCCCGATTCCAATCCCGACGGATTTTCTGCGCCAACAACGAACCGGCGCAAAGCGCCAACAGCCCTGTGAGGACGACTAATCGTTTCATTATGCGAAAAGTCTAACACGCCGCCCGCGCACTCGAAAAGACCTTCTGTTTTTCCGCCTTTGCGGCACGAGCCGTGGACTTGCGTGCTGGAGTTGGACGATGAAGGCGAGTACAGTGCGTTAGAAGTTTTGAGCTATCCTGTCGCGTTATTCCACGCTTTCAGAAGCTGTCGAGTTCTCAGCCAAGCCAGTATCCATCATAGTTTCTTGAGCACTTGATGTTTACCTTAGGCGGCGGACTCATCGGCTTGCTCGGGGGAGAGCAGGGGGACGGCGCGGGCCAGGGTGTTGCGGATTTGCAGGGTCAGGCTGAGCAGGGCGGGGACCAGGAAGAGGGTGAAGACGGTGGAGAAGATGAGTCCGCCCACCACTACGCTGCCCAGCCCGCGGTAGAGTTCGGAGCCGGAGCCGGGGTAGAGCACCAGCGGCAGCATTCCGAAGACGCTTGTAGAGACGCTCATGAAGATGGGGCGGATGCGGCTGCGCACGCTGGTGACGATGGCCTTCTGCTGCTCCATGGCCTCTTCGCGCATGTGGTTGAGCGACTGGTGGACGATGAGGATGGCGTTGTTGACCACCGTCCCCACCAGGATGATGAAGCCCAGCATGGTGAGCACGTCCAGCGCCTGATACTCGATGAAGGCGTTGACGGCGGCCAGGCCCAGAAACCCTCCCAGGGCCGCCAGCGGCACCGAGAACATAATCACGAAAGGATAGAGGAAGCTCTCGAAAAGGGCCGCCATGAGCAGGTAGGTGATGACCAGCGCCAGCAGGAAGTTCCACTGCAGGGTGGAAGCCGTTTCGGCCAGTTTGTCGGCGGTTCCGGTCAGGCTGGCGCTGTAGAGGCCGCTGAGCCGGCCCTGCTCGCGCATGGGAGCGATGATCTCGTCCTGGATCAGGTCCATGGCCTCTTCCAGCGGACGCTGCTCTTCGGGGGTGACGCGGATGGTGATGGCCCGCTGGCGTTCGCGGTGATTGATGGACACGGGTCCGTTTTCCTGAATCACTTCAGCCACCGAAGAGAGCGTCACCAGCTCGCCGCGGGGCGTGGCGATGGGCATCTGCTCCAGCAGGTGGGTGCGGTGGGCGCCGTTGCGCTGGGCGCGGACGCGCAGGTCGATCTCCCGTCCCTCGTACTGGTACTCGCTGGCCTTGGCGCCGTCCACCAGCGCCGACACGGCGAAGCCCAGCTCGCGGTTGCTGATGCCGACTTCAGCGGCGCGCTTGCGGTCGGTGATGACCCGTACCTCGGGATTGCCCAAGTCGAGGCTGGGAATGGGGCGTCCTTGAGCTTCCGGCATCAACTGGCGGATCTTGCCGAAGACTTCGCCCCCCAGTTCGATGAGGCGCACCAGGTCGGGTCCGGTGATCTCGATGTCGATGTTGCGTCCCTCGTCGAATCCCCGCGAGAAGAGGCTGCGCTGATTGATGACCACGATGGTTCCGGGAATACCGCTCGAGGCATTCTGAAAAAGCGGCAGCAACTCGCGCACCCGCTGAGGGTCGCGGGCCCGTGCGCCCAGGAAGACGCGGTTGGTGGTGGCCACGTAGAAGAAACCCTCGAGTCCGCCGCCGGGAAGTCGCGCCACCTCCTCGGGGCTCTCCGGTCTCTCCAGCAAAAATCCCAGCTCCTCCTCGAAATAAGAGCGCAGGGAGGAGGTCTCTTCGACGTTGTAGCCGGGAGGCGGCAGCACCACTCCGAAGAGGAAGTTGTTGTTGCCCACCGGCAGGTACTCGGTCTTGGGCATGAGCCACCAACTGAGTCCCAGCGAGGTGACGGTCAAGAGCAGAATCACCGCCACCCGTCTCACGATGGAGCGGTTGATCCATCCTACGGCGGCGCTGATGCCGTCGGCGAAAGCGATGCCGAAGCGCTGCAGCCCGAACCTCCAGGCTTTCTTGCCGCGCTTGCCGGCGCCGCCCAGGATCTTGGCCGAGAGGGAAGGGATAACGGTGATGGAGACGATCAGGCTGAGGGCCACGGCGCAGGAGATGGCCACCGCGATGTCGCCGAAGAGCTGTCCCGCTTCGTCCTCGATAAAGACCACGGGAACGAAGACGGCCACGGTGGTCAGGGTCGAGGCCAGCACCGCTCCCCACACCTCGCGTCCGCCTTCGTAGGCGGCCTGGAAGCGGCTCTTGCCCATCTGGCGGTGGCGGTAGATGTTCTCCAGCACCACGATGGAATTGTCGACCACCATTCCCACCGCGAAAGCCATTCCCGCCAGGCTGATGACGTTGAGGGTGCGTCCGAAGAGGAACATCATGAGAAAGACTCCCACCAGCGAGATGGGGATGGCCACGGCGATGACCAGGGTACTAGTGGCGCTGCGCAGGTAGAGCAGCAGCATGATGATGGCCAGGACGCCTCCGATCATGAGGCTCTGCTGGACCAGGTCGATGGCGCTGTTGACGTACTGGGTCTCGTCGTAGCTCTGGATCATGACCAGTCCGCGCGGGGCCAGCACGTTGAGGTTGAGGTTCTCTACGGCGGCCTTGAGGCGGTCCATCACTTCCAGGATGTTGGAGCCCTGATCGCGGATGGCGTTGACGGCGATGGCCTGCTGGTCGAGCATGAAGACCTTGGCCGAAGCCTTGCGGTAGCCCAACTCGGCGTAGCCCACGTCGCGCACGTAGACGGGCACCCCGTCGCGTACCGCGATGACGATGTCGTCGATTTCCCCGGGTCTCTCGTACTCTCCGATGGTGCGCACCACGTAGCGGCGCTTGCCCTCGTCGAAGTCGCCTCCCGAGTAGTTGTTGTTCTCGCGCTCCAGCGCCGCGCCCAGTTCGTTGAGAGTGATGCGGCGGGCCGCCAGCTTGGCCGGATCGACCAGCACCTGCATCTCGCGCTCGCGTCCGCCGAAGATGTTGGAACCGGCGATGCCCGGCACCCGCTCGATCTCGGGCTTGATGTAGTCGTCGACGAAATTGAAGAGGGTGGCGATGTCGCCCTCAAAGCCGTTTTCCTGCTTGGGGACGATCATGAACCAGGCGATGGCGTTGTCGTTGGCGCCAACGCTGGAAATGACCGGACGCAGGGCGTCGGGCGGGTACTCGGGTACCTGCTGCAAGCGGTTGGAGACGCGCAGCAAGGCGCTGTCCATGTCGGTCCCGGTGGGGAAGGTCAGCGTGATCGAACCCTGCGAGTCGTTGGAGGAACTCTCCATCTTGAGCAACCCCTCCAGGCTCTTGAGCTGGTCCTCCTGCTCCTGAATGATCTCGCGCTCGATCTCCAGCGGACTGGCGCCAGGCCAGCGGGTCTCCACGCTGATGGTGGGACGCTGCACCTCGGGGGTCAGCTGGACCGGAATCAGCACCAGCGCGATCCCTCCGAACAACAGCAGCAGGATGACGCCTACCGCCGTGGTTACCGGGTAGCGAATCGACTCTTCAATAATCTTCATGCTCGCTCCATCACCTTGCCGAGGCGGCGGAAAAGGTCTCAGGGAAGGGGATACTCGCGCAGGGACGGTTCGACCTCCTGGCCCGGACGAAGCCGTTCGTTGCCGCGGGTCACCACCCGGTCGCCGGGGACGATCTGGCCCCGCACCTCGATCCACTGCCCCTTGCCGCGTCCCATTTCGACGCTGACCGGACGCACCCGGTCGTCCTCGGTAAGGATGAATATGCGCGGGTCGGAAGCGTCGGTGAGGACGGCGTCCTTGGGCACCATCACGGCTTGCTGGCTGTCGCCCAGAGGCAGGGTCACCTGCACCACCATTCCCACCGCCAGACGCCGCTCGTTGGCGGGCAAGCGCAGCCGGATGGGGAAGGTGCGGGCCTGGGGATGGGCGCGGGGAATGACCACGGCGATGGGAGCCTGCAAGCGGACGTCGGGAGATGTTTCCAGCCGCACTTCCGCCCTGGCGCGGCGCTGCAAGTGGCCGTAGTAGCGCTCGGGGACGTCCACCTGCACTTCCAGGGTGTCCATCGAAAGCAGTTGCACGATGTCGCCGCCCTCCGACACCCATTCCCCCAACTCGGCGTGTTTCTCGATCACGATGCCGTCGAAGGGTGCGCGGGTGACCGTACGCTCCAGGTCGTCCATCAGCCGCTCGATCTCGGCGTGCAGGCGCTCCACGCGTCCTACCCGGGCGTCCAGTTGGTACTTGGCGTCGTCCAGCTCCTGCCTGCTGATGACGGCGTCCTCGAACAATCCCTGCATGCGCTGGTAGTTCAGCTCGGCGAAGCGGCGGTGAGCTTCTTCCTCCTTCAGAGTGGCTTGGGAAGCCGCCAACTGCAGGCGCAGACTGCGTTGGCGCAGGGCGATCAGCACATCGCCTTGCTTGACCCGGTCGCCCTCACGCACCGGCATCTCCACCACCAGTCCGCCCACTTCAGAAGCCACGGTGCTGACGGTGCGCGAAACCACCGAGCCGGGCAGAGTCACCGATCCCTGCACCGGGTGAGAAATCGCCTCGGTGTAGCCGACCGGACTGCGGTCGGCGGCCTGAGCCGATGAGATGAAGCTGGCGGCGGCAAAGGCTATCATCAGCAGCGCTGAAAACAGGGCCAACCGCCCGAAAAGCCGGCGGGACGTCATTCCAATCCTTTCCAGTGTGGCCGAAAGAACAGTTTACACCACACCCAAGCTGAGACGCATCAGCGGCTTGTGGAGATTCGCCAATAGTTCCTTCGCACCGGCAGCCCTCTCCGCAGGATGCGGGCTTGCCTTCTATCTATCTTTTTGTATAAGATACCCTGCATGTCGAAAGGGCGGCATCTGGCCGAGTTCGAAATGTACATCATGTTGGCTCTGGCTCGGCTGGGGGATGAGGCCTACGGGGTTTCTATCCGCCAGGAGATCGAAGAGCGCACGGGTCGGCCGGTTTCCATCGGGGCCGTTTACGCCACCTTGGGACGGCTTGAAGAGAAGGGAATGGTCAGCCATCGGGTGTCCGAACCGCTGCCGGTGCAAGGCGGACGCTCCCGCAAGTACTTCGATCTGACCCCGCCGGGACGCGCCGCACTGCAACATTCCACCGAGATGCTGGTGCGCATGATGCGGGGCGTCGACCTGGCGCCCTCGCCCCAGGGATCGCCGGGGGAGGGGAGCTGATGCCTCCACCGCGGTCGTGGCGCAGACTGCTGCGGGCGTCCTGCTGCACGCAGGACCGCGACTTTCTGATGGCCGACCTGGAGGACGAGTTCGAGCAGGTGCGGCAGAGCAGGGGCGAGGCGGCGGCCCGCCGCTGGTACCGTTCCCAGGCACTGCGCTCCCTGTGGCCCTGCCTCAAGCGCCGAATTCAGATCGGCCGCCGCCAACGACAAGCCTCTCGCCGGGGGCGTCCGCTGTCCGGAGGAATCATGCTCAGTTCGTTTCTTGCCGATATCCGCCTGGCTCTGCGCAACATCGGACGCTATCCTGGATTCTCGTCCGCCATATTGCTGACGCTGGCGCTGGGAATCGCCGCCAACGCCTCGGTCTTCAGCGTGGTGAATTCGGTGCTGCTTCGTCCGCTGCCCTATCGGATCCCCGAGCAGTTGGTTTTCGTGTGGGACGGGTTGGACTGGATCGGCGTCCCCCGGGCTTGGGTCATGCCGGCCGAGCTCGACGATCTGCGAAATGGAACCTCGCTCTTCGAAGGCTTCGCCGCGCTGCGTACGGGCGGCGTACGGCTGACCGGCGATGGAGAGCAACCGCGGCGGGTGACAGCCGGTGTCACCTCCGACAACCTTTTCACCTTGCTGGGCGTGCAAGCCCACATCGGACGCACCTTCGTTCCTGGAGAGGACCTTCCCGGCGCCGAGCCGCTGGTGGTCTTGCAGCACCACCTGTGGCAGAGCCGTTACGGGGGCGGGGAGGTCTTAGGACGCCGGCTGGAGATCGACGGCGAGCCCTACACCGTCATCGGAGTCCTGCCGCCCGATTTCCGCTTCCTGGTGCATTCCTCTCTGGGCTCTCCCGCTGGAGCCGATCTGTGGGTCACTCACCAGACCGATCTCAGCCAGGTACCTCGCGGCAACCACAATATGGCGGTGCTGGGACGCATCAAGGACGGCGTCTCTCTGCCGCAGGCCCGTAAGGACCTCGAGGCGCTGGGACGTCAGGCGGACGAGACCTATTTCGGCGGCCAGGGATTCACTTACAAGGCAGTCCCGCTGCATGGCGACCTGGTGTCGGGAGTGCGCGAGTCGCTGTGGATGCTGTTGGCGGCCGTGGGCTTCGTGCTGCTCATCGCCACCGCCAACATCGCCACCCTGCTGCTGGCCAAAGCCCAGCGCAAGCAGCGCGAGTTCGCTGTCCGCCAGGCGCTGGGCGCGGGGCGCTGGCGCCTCTTTTCCCAGGTTCTTGCCGAGGGTCTGACCCTGGGCGTGGTGGGGAGTCTTGCGGGCCTGCTTCTGTCGCTGGCGGGGGTGCCCTTGCTCAAGTGGATGGCGCCTGCCGGCCTGCCCCTGCGCCAGAGCATTTCCGTGGACGCTTCGGTATGGCTTTTCGGCCTCGCGCTGGGCCTCGTAACCGGTCTCCTCTGCGGACTCTCGGCTCTTCCTCAATGGCGCCCGGCGCAACTGGGAGAGGCGCTCAGCCAGGGCGGACGCGGCAGTTCCTGGGCACCTTCGCGCCTGCGTTCGCTGCTGGTGACGGCCGAAGTGGCCCTGGCCGTCATGCTGCTGGCCGGAGCCAGCCTGCTGCTGCGCAGCTTTCAGGCTCTCTCCAGCGCCGACGGCGGATTCCGCGCCGGCGGAATCCTCACCTTCAGCCTCGAGCGTCCGCAGCCCGAGCCCGACTTCCTGCGCCGGCTGCAGGACCGTCTGGCCGGGCTGCCTCAGGTGAAAGCCACGGGGGCGGCCGACTCGCTGCCGCTCAGGGGAAGCACCAATCAGACCTCGGTGGCGCCCACCGACCGTCCCCAGGAGCGCGTGCTGATCGACATCATGCGGGCTACCCCGGGCTATTTCAGGACCATGGGCATCGAACTGCTGCGGGGACGCGGGTTCACCTGGCAGGACGACGCCGAGTCCGCCACGGTGGTGGTGATCGACGAGAGTCTGGCCCAGCTTTTCTGGCCCGGCCAAGATCCCCTGGGGCAAACCCTGGGCGACGAGAGTCCCGCCCGCGTGGTGGGAGTGGTGCGCCATGCCCGCCTCTACAGCCTGGAGCGCGACGACCGTCCCCAGGTTTACCTGCCCTTGGCCCAGCGTCCCACCGAAGGCATGAACGTGGTCCTGCTCGCCAGCGGCGATCCCGCCCGGTTGACGGGTCCGATTCGCGCTCTCATCGACGAGATGGACCCCAGCCAGCCCATCTACAACCTGTCCACCATGCAGGGAGTCATGGACCGCTCCCTGGCCGAGAACCGTTTTGCCGCCTCGCTGATTTCGGCCTTTGCCTTGGCCGCCCTGGCCCTGGCCTCGCTGGGAATCTACGGCGTCCTCTCGTTTCTGGTGGGACAGCGAACCCGTGAGATCGGCTTGCGCATGGCCCTGGGCTCGCAGCGTAAAGGCGTATTGACGCTCATCTTGCGCCAAGGCATTTCCATGACCTTGCTGGGACTGGTCGTGGGGGCGGCCGGCTCCCTGCTGCTGGGGCGTCTCCTCTCCTCCCACCTCTATGAGGTTTCCCCCGCCGACCCCTGGTCCATCGGCGCGGGCACGCTCCTGCTCCTGCTGGTCGCGGCTTTGGCCTGTCTCCTCCCAGCCCTGCGCGCCGCCTCCTTGGACCCCGTCCGGGCCCTGCGCTGCGAGTGAGGACCGCAGTCCGCTGGTTAGCCCGAGCTGAGCAGGCGCAGTTGGTGGCTGGCTACGGTGAGCATGTTGAGGTCGACGCTGCCGGTGGACCTCATGTCGGTGAGGATGTCGTCGGCCCGGTTGAGCATGCCGTGGCGCGATTCCAGCCAGGCCTCCAGGTCTCGGTCCTCTCTGCGCAGCACGCAGTCGGCAAGATCGGACTGATGCTCGTAGAGCTTGTCCACCAGGGCGGCGGTTGCCGTCTTTTCCCAGTGTGTGGCGCCCTGGATGGCGGCGGTTTTCTCGCGCAGCCAGGGCAGACGGAAGCGGTTGCCCAGCAAGAAGTAGATCTGTGCCGCTTCCACCACGTCCACTCCGTGGCGGCGGCTGAGTTGGACCACGTCGAAGGCCGATTCCATGTTGTCAACCGCGGCCAGCCTCCTGGCCAGATCCTCCTCCAAACCTTTGTCCTGATACTTGCGTTGACGCTTGGCGAAGTCCCTCAGGTCACGGCGCGGCAGCACGTCCTGCAGGGACCGCGCCAGCTTGCCCACGCCCTTGTCGAAAAGTCCGATGTTCTGCTCGATGTCCAGGGGGTGAGGACGGTGGTGGAGCAGCCAGCGGGTGCAGCGCTCCACCAGTTCGCCGATGTCGATGAGCAAGCGCAACTGCACCTGGGCCGGAATCTGGTGGTCCAGGGCCTCGATGCTCTCCCACACCTTGCGCAGGTCGAAGACTTCGCGGGTGATGATGTAGGCGCGGGCGATTTCGTTCGAGGCCATACCTGTCGACAGAACCATGTGGGCCACGAAGGAAGGCCCTACCCGGTTGACCATGCTGTTGGTGGCATAGGTGGCGATGATCTCTCGGCGCAGCCGGTGGCGCTGAATGGCCGTGCGGTATTTCTTGCGCAGCGGCTTGGGAAAGTAAAGCTCAAGATCTTCCGACAACTGCGGATCGTCGGGCAAGTCGGAATGAAGCAACTGCTGGTAGAGGTAGATCTTGGAATAAGCCAGCAGGACGGCGATTTCGGGGCGGGTCAGGCCCTGGCCTTCGCTTTCCCGGCGGGTCATCTCTTTCTCGTTGGGCAGATGCTCCAGGTCGCGGTCGAGGCCGCTGTGCTTTTCCAGGAAAGTGATGAGCTGGCGGTGGCGGCTGAGACGCAGCAGCGCCAGTTCCTCGGTCATGGAAATGGACTGGGTTTGCAGGTAGTTGTCGCGCAGCACCAGTTCGGCGACTTCGTCCGTCATCTTGCCCAAGAGCTTGTCGCGCTGCTTGATGGTCAAGTCTCCCTCGGCCACCACCTCTCCCAGCGTGAGCTTGATGTTGACCTCGTGGTCTGAGACGTCCACGCCGCCCGAATTGTCGATGGCGTCGGTGTTGATGCGTCCGCCTTGGCGGGCGTACTCGATGCGTCCGCGCTGGGTGACTCCCAGGTTGGCGCCTTCGCCGATGACCCTGCAGCGCAACTCGTTGGCGTCCACCCGCAGGTAGTCGTTGGTCTTGTCGTCGGCCTCGAAATGACGTTCCTGGCTGCTCTTGACGAAGGTGCCGATTCCGCCGAACCAGAGCAGGTCGACCTGGGCTCTCAGCATGGCCTGGATGAGGTCGTTGGGACTGACCTGGTCGCCCTCGATTCCCAGCAAGTCGCGCATGGGCGGGGTGACGTCGATGGAGCGGATGTCGCGCTTGAACACTCCGCCGCCCTCCGAGATCAGGTCCTCCTGGTAGTCGGTCCAATTCGAGGCGGGCAGGTTGAAGAGCCTCTCGCGTTCCTGAAAGCTGGCCTCGGGATCGGGGTCGGGATCGAAGAAAATGTGCAGGTGGTTGAAGGCGCCGATGAGCTTGATGTGACGAGAGAGCAGCATGCCGTTTCCGAAAACGTCTCCCGACATGTCGCCCACGCCCACTACGCTGAAGTCTTCTTCCTGGATGTTGTGTCCCAGCTCGCGGAAGTGGCGGGCCACCGATACGAAGGCGCCCTTGGCGGTGATGCCCATCTTCTTGTGGTCGTAGCCGGCCGAGCCTCCCGAGGCGAAGGCGTCGCCCATCCAGAAGCCGTACTCGGCGGAGATTTCGTTGGCCAGGTCCGAGAAGGTGGCCGTTCCTTTGTCGGCGGCCACCACCAGGTAGGGGTCGTCGTCGTCGTAGCGCACGACATCAGGGGGAGGAACGATGTCGTTGCCTTTGCGGTTGTCGGTCAAGTCCAGCAGTCCGCGTATGAAGAGCCGGTAACAGGCCTTGCCTTCTTCCTGGCGCTCTTCGCGGGCGACGCTGCGCTTGAGGATGAAACCGCCCTTGGCTCCCACCGGGACGATGACGGCGTTCTTCACCATCTGTGCCTTGAGCAGCCCCAGGATCTCGCTGCGGAAGTCTTCACGCCGGTCCGACCAGCGCAAGCCGCCGCGGGCTACTTTGCCGCCCCGCAGGTGGACCCCTTCGAAGCGCGGCGAGTAAACGAAGATCTCGTAGCGGGGTCGGGGGTCGGGGAGGTCCAGCACCTCGGCCGAGTTGAGCTTGAAGGAAAAATAGGGCTTGGCGCACTCGCTTTCGGTCTGGAAATAATTGGTGCGCAAGGTGCAGTTGATGAGATTCCTGTAGCGCGTGAAGATGCGGTCTTCGTCCAGGCTGGCCACCCCCTTGAGGGATGTGCTGATCTGCTTTCTCAGCTCTTCCACCCGCGCCTTGCGCTCCCCCTCCGGACTGGGATCGAAGTTGGCCTCGAAGTACTGCACCAGCAGCCGGGTCAGTTCAGGATTGTGGAAGAGGATGTCGCTCATGTACTCCTGCGAGAAAGTGACGCCCGCCTGCAACAGGAACTTGGTATAGGCTCTCAGGATCGTCACTTCGCGGACCGTCAGCCCCGCCCGGATGACGAGGCGGTTGAGCAGGTCGCTCTCGGCATCGCCTCTCCAAACGCAGGCGAACGTCTCTTGAAAGTGATCGCGCACCGCCCGCAGGTCGATGGGGCTGCCGTCGCCTGACTCCAGGCCGAAGTCGCGAATCCAAACCGGCGACTCTTCATCGGGCAGCCTCACCTCATAGGGAATCTCGGTGTTGACGTTGACTCCCATGTTTTCAAGAATGGGCAAAATGCGGCTGAGGGGAATGTCGCCGCGGTGAATGATCTTGAACTTGACCTCGTTTTCGGGCAGCTCGACCGGCCGGTAGAGGTTGAGTTCGAGGCCCGTATCTTCCACTACCTCCTCGATGCACTCGATGTCTCTAAGGGCCGCATCGGGGCCGAAGGTCTCCCTGTAGGAGGTGGAAAACGCGTTCTCATAACGCTTCAAAAGACGCAGGCCGGTCGTTTCGCCCTGGTTGCGCACCAGAATTTCGCGCAGGCGGTCGCCCCAAGTGCGGGAAATCTCGGTCAGGTGGCTTTCGATCTGCTTGGCGTCATAGTCGGGAATGTCGCCAGCCTTGGTGCGGATGACGAAGTGCCAACGGGCCAGGGCCGAATCGTCCAGGTGAGAATGGGTGGCGTCGATTTCCCCGGAAAAGGCCCCCTCCAGCACTTCCTGGATCTTCTTGCGCAGGGTGGTATCGTAACGCTCCCGAGGCACGTAGACCTGACAGGAGACGAACTTCTCGAAGTCGTCCTTGCGCACGAACAGCGCCAGACGCTGGCGCTCCTGCAGTTGCAGGATGCCCATTGCCGTTTCGTAAAGCTGATCCTCCGAGATCTGGAAGAGCTCGTCGCGGGGAAAGGTCTCCAGGATGTGGACCAGGGCCTTGCCGTCGTGGCCGGTGGGCGAGAGTCCGGCCCGCTCTACCGTCCGCCGCGCCTTTTCCCGCAGCAAGGGGATGCGGCGCACGCTCTGGTTATAGGCGTAAGACGTGAACAATCCCAGAAAGCGCCGCTCACCGACCACCTCTCCATTGTCGTCGAAGCGTTTGATGCCGATGTAGTCCATGTGGACCCGGCGGTGGACGGTGGACTTGCTGTAGGCCTTGGTCACCAGCAGAAGATTCTTGCGTTTGGCGTACTCCACCACCGTGGGCGAAAGCGGCGTGCGGGCCCGTTCCTCGGCCTCGGGAAGCATGGTGGACAAGATCCCCAGCCCGGTTTCCTCGTCCGGCACCACGTAGTAGTCGCCTTTGCGCCGCTCCAGGCGGTATTCACGATATCCCAGGTAAGTGAAGAAGTTGTCGTCCACCCAGAGCAGAAACTCGCGCACTTCCTCCACTTCTTCCTTGGGTACCGGCAGCTTGTCGGGATCCAACCCCTCTACGATCTCGCGCAGCTTGCGCCGCATCTCGTGCCAGTCTTCCACCGCCGCCCGAACATCCGTCAGAACGCGTTCCAGATCGCTGACCAAGGCGTCCAGGTCCTCGCCTTCCAGCACCTGATCGACTTCGATGTGCATCAGCGATTCGCCCGCTACCCCCTCGCCGGCCTCCTCGTGCACTTCCTGCAGTTGACCCTCGGAGTCCCGCTCGACCCCGAAAACGGGATGGATGACGACATGGATGTTGAGATTGCGGCGCGAGATCTCGTTGGTCACCGAGTCGACCAGAAAGGGCATGTCGTCGTTGATCACTTCGATGACGGTGTGGCGCGACTTCCACCCGTCCTCTTCAAGGGTCGGATTGTAGGCTCGAATCTTGGGCCGGCCGGCTTGGCGTACCTGCATCTGGTTCCACAGGGCCAGCGCCGCGCCCAGCAGATTGTCCTCTCCCATGGCCCTAAGGTCGTCAGGGGCCACCGGACCATAGAAACGGCGCACAAAGAGAGCTACCCGATGCGGATTATCGGTGACTCGCTCTTCAACTTTGCGGCACAGGTCCTGCAAAAGATTGGTCTTCAAGACGTCAGCGGTGGAGTCCATGGGATCACTCAGGAGGGTATGGAGACGGCCGGTTGGTTTGGGACACTTGCATGAGCATCTCTGCTGCAACCCCGGCACCGCCTTCCTTTGACTTGTATGGGCGCCGAGCTTTGCAGGACGCCATTGTAACAGCCACCCCACCGCGCGAGGCAACTGCTTTTGCCCCTTCCGAGGCCACTTTTTTGGGCCTGCAGGTGACTTTTTGTCCTTTTTTCGCCGCTCAAACAGCGGCGGGCGCGTTATGGAGAGTGGAAGTCTGTCGACACAGTCAAGAAAGGAAAGTAACTCATGCGAACAGACTGGCATCGAATGGCTTGCCTTCTCTTTATCGCGGCGCTTTTGGTTTCGGCCTTTCCAGGCCAGGCCCAGGCCCAGAAGGAAAAGGTCGACGTCAACAAGGCCGAGGCGCTCGAACTTCAGAGTCTGCCGGGAATCGGCCCGGCCCTGGCGGAGCGCATCATTCAGCACCGTGAAAAGAATGGGCCTTTCAAGCGTCCTGAGGACTTGATGAACGTGCCGGGCATCGGCGAGAAGAAGTTCGAAACCCTCAAGGACAAGATCACAGTCGGAACCGTTGCAGAGGGCAAGCCCGGAAAATCGTCGGGTTTCTAGGCCGGGCGGCCACCGTTCATGATGCACAACCCCGGGGGGAGCCTCCCCCCGGGCCCCGGCGGGACAAAAAAGGAATCTTTGCCGCCCCTGCCTTCGTCTTCATAGGGAGACGAAAAGGCCCGTGGCGCGGAAACGGCCCGGTCCTGACGCGCGGAACAAGACGATATGCAGCCAGATCCCTCTCAATTCCGGCGCACGCCCTACCGCGGGATCATACCCCCCGTCACCACGCCTTTCCGGCAAGACGGAGAAGTCGATTGGCGGGCCCTTGAAAGCAACCTGCAGCGCTACATCGAAAAGCCTGTCAGCGGCGTCCTCATGCTGGGATCGAACGGAGAGGCGGCTCATCTCGATTCCTCCGAGCGTCTGCGGGCCGTGCGCATCGCCTGCGACGTCTTGCCCCGTGACCGCCGCATCATCGTGGGACTCTCTTTTCCGGCCCTCAAACAGTCCCTCCAGTTCATGCAGACGCTGCAGGAACTGCCCGTCGACTCTTTCCTGGTCAGCGTTCCCTCCTATTACAGGAACCGCATGAGCGATCAAGCGCTGGAGGGCTATTTCACGGCGGTGGCTGAGGAAGCCTTTGCCCCTGTTCTCCTCTACAACGTCCCTCAGTACTCGGGCCTGGCGCTGTCGCCCCCGCTGGTGGGACGGCTTTCGCGACATCCGCGCATCGCGGGCATGAAAGACAGTGCGGGTGACTTCAGCTATCTGCAGAAGGTCCTGCGACAGACTGCGGAGGCCGATTTACAGGTGCTCCTGGGCAGCGCCCAGATCTTCGGACCGGCGCTGAGCCTGGGCATCCGGGCCGCCATCCTGGCGGTGGCCTGCGCGCTTCCCGAACTTCCCGCGCTGATGCTGGAGGCCTACCGACAGG
This sequence comes from Acidobacteriota bacterium, assembly GCA_035471785.1. Classification (NCBI taxonomy): domain Bacteria; kingdom Pseudomonadati; phylum Acidobacteriota; species Acidobacteriota bacterium. Next base: position 6,686 of record DATIPQ010000109.1, on the reverse strand, counting down.
AAGAAGACCTCGCCCCCCTGCAAGAAGAACTCTTCATCATCGCCGACGCCCTCACCAGCCGCTTCGGCGTGGCGGGGGTCAAGTACGCCATGGACCGCCTGGGCTGGGAAGGAGGCTACTGCCGTTTACCTCTGCTGCCCCTGAGCGAGTCCGAAAGACAAGAAATCGATTCCGCTTTGAACCAATCGCGCCTGGTGGCGAAGCTGTTGGAAGCGGTTTAGCATAGCGAGCGCTCCCTAGGCGGGACGCCGGTCGAAGGAAAATGCCATGTGTGCAGCCACCGCGCCCTGTCGATCTCCTCAATCCCAGCAGGCCCAACCCATGAAAAGCGAGTCCTACGACTACCGCCGCTTGCCCGGCATCAACCCTCTTTTCTCAGACTTCCTCTACGATTTCGATAAAGTCAGCCGCTTCTACGGCGACTCCCATCTCACTCTCGACAAGTTGAAAGCCCGCGCCCAATCCGTGCGCGAGGGCCAACGCTCCTATCCGCGGCGGCGGATGGCCGACCTGCTCTTGGAGATCAACCGCCGGGCCGGGGCTTCCCAACAGACCCTCGACAACATCGAGCGGCTGCGTTCGCCCGATACGGTGGCCATACTTACCGGACAGCAATTGGGACTCTTCGGCGGCCCCTCTTACACCTTTCACAAGGCCGCCACCGCCATCCGCCTGGCTTCCCTGCTGGAGCAGGAGGGTATCGCCGCGGTCCCGGTTTTCTGGCTGCCCTCCAACGACTCCGATCTGGAAGAAGTGCGCCGCACCCACTGGTTCGACCGCAACGGAGAACTTTTCCAGGTCGAGCTGGGCGGCCACCAGGTTCCCGCCGAGCAGATGGTCGGCCCCACCTCGCTGAGCGGCATTGAAGCGTGCATCCGGATATTGCGCGAGCGGGAGATTCCCGGACAGTTCGCCAGCGAAGTCATCGACAGTCTGCAGCAGCACTACTGTAGCGGATGCGATTTCGGCACCGCTTACTCGCGCTGGCTGGCTGATCTTTTCTCCGAGCAGGGTTTAGTGCTCTTCGACGCCTTGGCGGAAGGCTACCAGGAGTGGGTGTCTTCCGCCTTCCAAACGGTCGTCGAGAAGCGCGCGCAAATCGTCGAGGCCTTGCAGCAGCGCTCGCAGGAACTGGAGGAAGCCGGATACCAGGGCCAGGTCCATTGCGCCGCCGACGAGACCCTGCTTTTCTGGAGGGACGGTCCTCAGCGCTACAAGCTTCGCTACCAGGACGGGGCCTACCAGACCAAGCTGCACCGGCAGCTCAACGGAGACCTGGAAAAGGCCTTGCGGGAAGGATGCCGCAACCTGGGAGCCAACGTGCTGTTGCGTCCCATCATTCAGGATCATCTCTTTCCCACCGTGACCTACGTAGGCGGGCCGGCCGAAGTGGCCTACTTCAGCCAGATCGAGGCCATCGCAGGTTTTTGGGATTTGAAGATGGAGGTCTTCCCCAGAGCCGGACTCACCATCGTCGACCGCAAAGCTCAGCGTTTCTTCGACAAACACGAAATCGGCTTCAAGGACATCCTTCAGGAAACGCGTCTGGAAACCACCCGCCGCATCGTGGAGCGGGGCGAGTCGAAGCAGGTACTGGAAGAGTTCCAGGCTCTGGAAAACCAGTTCGAGGAACACCTGCAGCGGCTCGATCAGTCCATCCGCAGCGAAGATCCTCCCGTAGCCGACATGCTCAAGGGAGCGGCCGCCAAGATCGGGCACCAGATCGAGCGGGTGCGCGACCGCTTCGTCAAGAATCACGAGAAGCGCAACGAGGCCTTAGGGCGCCATCTCGACTATCTCTATTCGCAGCTCCTGCCCAACGGCAAGCTGCAGGAACGGATCATCAACTTCAACCAGTACCTGGCTCTGGAAGGCCCCACGCTGGTGCCGCGCCTGATCGAGTCCGTCGATCCCTTTCAACATCGCCACCAGGTGTTTTACGTCTAATGAGTGACTCGGCGTCGCCACCGGATATGGAAGGCAGGAGATAATGAGCGAGTCTGATCAGGCCACCCATCCCCAGGTTGACGTCCTGGCCGTGGGAGCCCATCCGGACGACGTCGAGATCAACTGCGGCGGGACGTTGCTGTCGCTGCTCTCACAAGGCTACCGGACGGCGGTGGCCGACCTTACCCGGGGCGAACTGGCCTCGCGCGGCACCCCTCAGCAGCGCAACCGGGAAGCCGAGCAGGCGTCCTCCATCCTGGGCTTGACCTTCCGGGCCAACCTGGAGCTTCCCGACGGCGACATCGCAGTCGATGCCGACTCGCGGCTCAAGCTCATCCGTCTCATCCGGGACGCCCGCCCCGGTCTGGTGCTCACCCACTCCCGATTCGGGCATCCCGACCACGGCAAGACCGCCCGCCTGGTGGAAGAGGCCGTCCATCACGCCGGCTTGGCCTCCCTCTCCACCGGCCAGGAGCGCCACCGGCCCGAGAAAGTCGCTTACTGGATCAACTACAACCAGCCCCTGGCGCCGCACTTTGCCGTCGATGTTTCCGACTACTACGAGCGCAAAGAAGAAGCCATCCGCGCTTACCGCTCCCAACTCGGCGGCCACGCCGGCCAGCCCGCCACCTATCTCTCCCAACCCGATTTTCTGCAGCGCCTGCGCTCCTTCCATTCTCATCTGGGCAGCCAATCAGGCTGCCGCTACGCCGAGGGATTCCTCTTTTCCCGCCTGCCCCGCATCGCCGATTTGACCCAGGCTTGAACTCCAAGGCCGTAGGGCACAAAATAGGGCGCGTCTGAAGCGAGCCGTTCCGGTGAGCAAAGTAGTTCGCGAAAAAATTCGCATTTTTCAGCCATATTAGTTACAATCAGGCCTGGAATGTTTGAGTATCAGAGGCGTCTCTACACGGCGATACTACTGGCCATCGACACCTTGGCCGGAATTCCCGCCCTATGGATTGCTTACAGCCTGCGCAGCGATTACGAGTGGATTCCCTTTTTTGAACTGAAGAGCCTGTTGATGCGGGAGTTGCTGCCGCTGACAGACTACTTCGGTTATTGGGTGCTATTCAGCCCTTTTCTGGTCCTCTTGCTGTGGGTCACCCAACGCTATCCCGAGATGCTCCACCGTCCGCTCAGCCGGCAATATGCGCGCGTTTTCCATTTCGCAGCGGCCTTGGTTTTCTGGAGCGGCGGATTTCTCTTCTTCTTTCAACTCGACGTCAGCCGACCCATCTGGCTGGCTTTCATCTTCTTTACCGGACTGCTGATGGTGGGGAACCGGCTCTTGGCCCATTGGGTCTTCCGCAGCCGGGTGCTCAACGAGCACAACCAGATCAAGATCCTGATCGTGGGCACCGACAAGCGGGCCCGTCAGGTGGCGCGCATTCTTTCCGGCCTGCGCAAGTGGGGATACGACGTGGTCGGCCACCTGGCCCAGCGCGGCCAGCCGGTGGAGCTGCCGCGCCTCAATGTACTGGGTCGTTTGGGCGATCTGCCCGATTTGCTGCGCGACGAGGTGGTCATTGACGAGATCATCTTCGTGGGTTCGCAGAAAAAAGATCCCGAGACCTTCGAACAGATGATTCAGTTGTGCGAGGCCTTGGGCATCCGTACCCGGGTGGCAGCTGACTTTTTTCCCACCTCCATCGCCCAGGTTTCCCTCGAGTATCTCGACAAGCTGCCTTTGATCACCTTCTCGACCGTCCCCGATCACACCATGGCCATGGCGGGCAAGCGCATGCTCGACTTCATGGTGGCCTCAGCCATGCTCTTCCTGTGGTCGCCCTTGATGCTGCTGGTGGCGGTTTTGATCAAGTTCACAAGTCCAGGACCCGTACTCTACAAGCAAGTCCGTTACGGACGTTTCGGGCGCCGCTTCCTGCTCTACAAGTTCCGCACCATGTACGACGGGGCCGAGGACCGCCTTTGGGAGCTGCGCCATCTGAACGAGATGGACGGTCCCGTTTTCAAGATGCGCAACGATCCCAGGGTGACGCCGCTGGGCCGCTTTCTGCGCATGTCGTCCATCGACGAGCTGCCCCAGTTGTGGAACGTCATCAAGGGCGAGATGAGCATGGTGGGTCCGCGCGCGCCCTTGGCCGAAGAAGTCCGCCATTACACCTTGCGTCAGCGCAGGCGCCTTTCCGTCAAGCCGGGGCTGACGGGCTTGTGGCAGGTTTCGGGACGCAACGACATCGACTTCGACCGGTGGATGGAACTCGATCTGGAGTACATCGATAACTGGACCTTCTGGCTCGACCTGCGCATCATGCTGCGGACCATCCCCGCCGTCTTCACCGCCCGCGGCGCCCGCTGACAGCCACCCCCTGAGCCCCCGTCATCCGATTGCAGGAAGCCGATGTCGCCGACTCCCGACCTCTTGGCGACATCCACCAGGTGGACACACGGCGGCCCAGGCGAAGTGCCGGTTGGCAGGGTGCGGACAGGCGTTCGAAACGCTATAATCCCCCGCCATGGAGATTGCCCGCATCGAGCCGTTTTTGGATTACTACGGGAAGATCCGCGGACGCACCAAGCGGGTGATCGAATCGGTTCCCCCTGACAAGATCGAGTGGAAGCCGGCCCCGAGCCGTTGGAGTTTTGGAGATCTCATCCGCCACTTGGCCAACATCGAGCGCTGGATGTACGGCGAGACGGTGCAAGGCCGACCCAGCCGCTATTCAGGGCACGGTCCCGAGTTCGCATCGGGATATGAGGAGGTGGTTGCCTACCTGGACGAGATGCACGCTCAGTCGGTCGAGATCTTCTCCAGCCTTAGCCCTGAGCAACTTCAATCGAAGTGCCAAACCCCGGCGGGATTTCCCATCACTACCTGGAAATGGCTGCGCGCCATGGTCGAACACGAGATCCACCACCGCGGTCAATTCTTCGTCTATCTGGGCATCCTGGGCGTGCCCGCTCGTCCGCTCTACGGTCTGACTTCCGAACAGGTTATCGAGGCTGGAGGCGATGCCGAATAGAGCCACTCAGCTTTCAACCGGCTCTTAACTGGCATTCATCAGCCCGGGACGACATCGGCGCGGCGCTGGAATTCCCGGACTGCCCCTGAGGACCGCGGTTGTCATTTGTAGATCAGCTCGATTCTGCTTGATTCTCTTGACAGAGTGTGGAGTGTAGCTTTACACTTCCCGCATGCAGGAGATGCGGATGGCCGAGCTGGAACGTCGCAGCGGAGTTCCTCGTTCGACGATTCACTACTATCTGCGCGAAGGGTTGCTCCCCCCGGCCAAGAAGACGGCCCACAACGCGGCCGTCTACGATCAGCGTCACCTGCAATTGGCGAAGGCCGTCGGAAAGCTAAGGGAAGGACCGGCGGGACCCCTGCCGCTTCCGCTCATGCGCCGCGTGCTGCAGTTGGTGAACGAGGGTGTGGAACCCGACGTAGCCGTGGCGCTTGAGCGGGCCGTGCTGGGCTCGGCGCCGGTGGCGGCCGAGGGCAGCTTCACGGTTGCCCAAGCGGCCCGCAAAGCCGGCGTTGAAAAGTCCTGGGTGAACCGGCTGCTGGAGCTTGAGCTCTTGGTTCCCGTTCCGGCGACGAATCGTCTGGATGGCATGGACGTGGAGCTGATCCGGGTTTTGCGCTCCATGGTCGAAGAGGCGGGGCTTGTCCTGGAAGATGCCGCCGACGTTAGCCGCCGCATCCGCGAACTGAGCGAGCGGGAAATGGAGATGCGCGATCGGGCAGCCTACCAGGCCGACCCCGGCAAGACGGCCGAAATCAGCCTGCGTCTCCAGGAAGGGGTCAACGTCTTGCATTCTTATTTTTTCTATCGCTGGCGGCTGCACGACATCGAAAAGGCCAAGCGAAGGGGGAGTTAGCTGCTTCGACATCCGCAACCGGGCCGCGGCACTGACACGCTCCCCCGACCAGCGCCTGTCAGAGCCGGTTCCGGTGACCGCGGTGAGCGATGCCCGGGGTGCCTCAGAGTCCCCGGGTATCGCGTTCTCCCGCCGCGTCTGCCTTGCTTCCTGTTCCGTCCTCATCGAAACGCAAGCCCTCATGACAGCATCTTCAAGCGGTGAGTGAAAGGAAATCATGAGTTTACAAGCGAAACTGGATGAATATAAGGCCTCCTTCAAGAAGAAAGCCCCCGAACGTGCAAAGGAAATCATGTCAAGGGCCACCCAGGACCTGATCGACTCGGGGCAGGCTGAGAAGGCTTTGGGGCAAGGCGACCGGCTGCCTGACTTCCAGTTGCCCAATCAGGGTGGCCAGACCGTGCGCTCGCAAGATCTCCTCAGCAATGGCCCGCTCGTGTTGTCCGTCTACCGCGGCGTGTGGTGACCCTACTGCAATCTGGAGCTGGAAGCTCTGGAAGAATACGCTGACCGTTTCCGCCAACAAGGCGCTACCGTGGTAGCGGTCTCGCCCATGCTGCCCAAGTACAGCCGTCAGATGGTCAAGAAGCACGACTTGTCCTTCGATGTCCTCAGCGATGAGGGCAGCGGGTACGCCGGGAAGCTGGGGTTGGTCTTCGAGCTGCCTGCCGATCTCAGGGAGATCTATCGAGAATTCGATATCGACCTGCCTCGCTTCAACGGTGACGAGTCGTGGACCTTGCCCATGCCGGCCCGCTACGTGGTGGACGGCGACGGCCGGATACGATGGTCCGACGTCCACCCCGACTATACGCAGCGCTCGGAACCGGAGGAGACGCTGCAAGCCCTCCTGCGACTCAAGGACTGATTGGCCGGCTCAGGCGTCTTCGCCG